>NZ_JABEMA010000298.1 GCF_013004605.1 Pseudokineococcus marinus | reverse complement strand
GCCGCGGGCGCAGGCGCGAGACGGACGCCCGCGGGGCCGGTGGCCGGGACGCCGAGACGCCGCTCGAGGCGGTCGAGGCGCGCCCCCAGGCCGCGCTCGCCCGCGTCCGCGACCGGCAGCAGCAGGCGCGCGCACAGCAGCTCGAGGTGGAGGCGCGGCGACGTCGCGCCGACCATCTCCGTGAGGGCGGCGTTGGCGACGTCGGCCGCCCGGCTCAGCTCCGCGGCGCCCAGGGAGTCCGCCTGGCGTCGCATGCGGGTGAGCTGGTCGTCGGGGACCGCGCGCAGGACGGCCCGCGCCCCCTCCCCCACGGCGCGGACGACGACGAGGTCGCGCAGCCGCTCGAGGAGGTCCTCGACGAAGCGGCGCGGGTCGTGGCCGGACTCAACGACGCGGTCGACGACCCGGAAGACGCTGCCGCCGTCGCCCGCGGCGAGGGCGTCGACGACGTCGTCGAGGAGGCTGGCGTGCGTGTAGCCGAGCAGGGAGATGGCGCGCTCGTAGTCGACGCCGCCGTCGTCGGCACCGGCGATGAGCTGGTCCAGCACCGACAGCGAGTCGCGGACGGACCCCCCGCCGGCCCGCACGACGAGCGGGAGGACGCCCTTGCCCACGGGGACGCCCTCGGCCTCGCAGAGGGTCTCGAGGTACCGGAGCAGCGCCTCCGGCGGCACCAGGTGGAAGGGGTAGTGGTGGGTGCGCGACCGGATGGTGCCCAGCACCTTGTCGGGCTCCGTCGTCGCGAAGACGAACATCACGTGCTCGGGCGGCTCCTCGACGAGCTTGAGCAGCGCGTTGAAGCCCTGGGGGCTCACCATGTGCGCCTCGTCGACGACGAAGACCTTGTAGCGGTCTCGCGCCGGGGCGAAGGTCGCCCGCTCGCGCAGCTCGCGGGCGTCGTCGACGCCGCCGTGGCTGGCCGCGTCGATCTCGACGACGTCGAGGCTGCCGGGCCCGCCGCGCGCCAGCTCGACGCAACTGGGGCAGACGCCGCAGGGGGTGTCGGTGGGGCCCTGCGCGGTGCCGTCCGGCCCGGCGCAGTTGAGGCAGCGGGCCAGGATGCGGGCGGACGTCGTCTTGCCGCAGCCGCGCGGGCCCGAGAAGAGGTAGGCGTGGTTGACGCGGCCGGTGCGCAGCGCCTGGCGCAGCGGGTCGGTCACGTGCTCCTGGCCGATGACGTCGGCGAAGGACTCCGGCCGGTAGCGGCGGTACAGCGCGAGCGTCGGTCCGGCCACGCCTCGACAGTAGCCGCGAGCGCCGACACCCCGCCGCGCCCGCCCACCGGGGCGGGGGACGCCACCGACGCACGACCGCAGGACACCGTGAAGGGGTGGCGGCGGAGAGGGCGAGGGACGAAGAGGACCCCCCGCGCACCCGCCAGAGCCCACCTACCCTTGCTGCCTTCCGGCCCTGGGGGAGTTCAGCAGGGTGGCGCCGCGCGAGGGGCCGCCCACCACTGTAGGGGACGACGACCGGGCTCCCGACCGGACGCGACCAGCCCCGCGCCCGTCGCCGCCAGCCCCCGGTCGCCGTCCGGCGCCCACCCGGTCCGACGACCATCGTCCGGCGCCCACCCCGCCCCGCCCGTGCACTCCCCCGCCACGGTCCTCCGCTAGGCTCGCCCACGGAGGATTCGCCTAGTGGCCTAGGGCGCACGCTTGGAAAGCGTGTTGGGGAAACCCTCGGGGGTTCGAATCCCCCATCCTCCGCCGCCGGCCGGCAGCGTCCGGCCGACCGCAGGCCCCCGCCCACCGGGCGGGGGCCTGCGGCGTCCCGGGCGCGGGCTCCGGGCGAGACGCGGCGCCCGCACCGGACCGTCAGCCGCGACCGCCGGCGAGGACGAGGGCGGGGGCGTCCCCGTCGGGCGGGGTCAGCGGGCGACGGCGGGGCACGTCGGCGGGGCGACCGGGGGACCCGCCGCGCGAGGTCCGCGCCGCTGTCGGACCCCCGTGGCACCGTCGTCGCATGGCCATCTCCCGCGCCTCCCGAGCCTCCCGCACCTCCCCCGCCCCCCGGGCCCCCCGTGACCCGTGGTCCTCCACCTCGCTCGACGACCTCGACTGCGCCGTCTGCGGGCGCACCGTGCCGCACGAGCTGCTCGAGTGCCTCGACGGCCACGAGGACGAGTGCCCCGACCGCGTGTGCACCGCGTGCGGCGCCGTCCTCGTCGTCGGGCCCTCCCCCCTGGCGCTGCGCCGCACGGCCTGACGGCGCCGCACGCCGACGCCCCGACCCGCGACGCCCCGACACCTCACGACCCGCGCCTGCGCCCGCGCCCGGAGCAGCGACCTCCGGGGCCGCCGAGGGCCGGCGCCCTACAGTGGCCGTCCCGCCCGGACGCGGGGGTCGAGGCGCCGTGACGACGCCGGTCGCGGGACACGGGACGGGGACGGGCACGGGCGCCGGGTCACGAGCGCTCGCGCCGGAGGAGGAGCGAGATGGCTGACGCGCAGGGACCGCCCGGGGGCGAGGCGCCCGACGACGAGGTCGCGGCGCTGCTGCGCGCCGAGCGACGGCGCCGGCGCACCCGCGCCCGGCAGAGCCTCGTCTTCGTCGCCATCTTCCTCGTCGTGGTCGGCATCGGCATCGGCGCCGCGGGCGTCAACCGCGGCTGGTGGGAGGGCCCCTTCGCTGCGGCCGACGACGCCGCCACCCCGACGACGACGCAGGCCTGCCCCACGCCGACCACCGTGCCCGTCGAGGCCCCCGGGGTGCAGGTGTCGGTGCTCAACTCGACCGACCGCCCCGGCCTGGCCGGCGGCGTGGCCGACGAGCTGACCGCGCGCGGCCTCGTCGTGGGCGCGGTCGCCAACGCCCCCGACGGCGTCGTGGTCCCGGGGACCGCCGAGGTGCGCTACGGCCCGGAGGGCGCCCGGGCGGCGGAGGGCCTCGCCAGCATCGCCCCGGGCGCGCAGCTGGTCCGCGACGACCAGCGCGCCGGCCCGGCCGTCGACCTCGTGCTCGGCGAGGCGTGGTCCGAGCTGGCCCCGGCCGACGTCCCGCTGACGGCCGTCGTGACCCCCGACCCGGCGACGCTGCCGCCGGGGTGCGCGACGCCGGGCCCGACGGCCGCGCCCACGACTCCCGCACCCGCCACCCCGGCGCCCTGAGCGCCGCGTGAGCGGGCCGGAGGGACGACCGGGGTCCCCGGAGCAGTCGCGAGGGCCGGAGCGGTCGGAGCAGTCGCAGGAGCCGGAGCAGACGCAGGAGTCGGAGCAGCCGGCTCCCGAAGATCAGGCGGCAGCGGACGACGTCGGCAGCGGCCTGCCCGCGGGAGCCGGGCGCGCGCGGGACCTCGTCCGCGGACGCCGCCGTGCCGCCCGCTCCCCCGACCCCGGCGGGCGCCGCCACCACATGGGCGCCGTCCCCGAGCGCATGCCGGTGCTGCGGCCCGACGGCTCGCGCGGCACGACGCGGACCTCCGTCGTCCAGCTCACGGCGGCCACCGCGCACCGCCTGGAGGCGCTGGAGGCCGAGCTGGACGCCGAGATGCGCGCCCTGGCCGCCGAGGGGCGCTACGAGGAGGCCGCCTGGTCGCGCGACGAGCTGGCCGCCGTCCGCGGCGAGCGGGCGCGTCGAGCGGGCCGCTGACGACCACCACCTGACGGCAGGGCACCAGGGCACGACCAGCGGACCTGGGCGCCCACCGCACCCGACGCGCCGCAGCGCGTCAGGTCCGGCGCAGGGCCGTCACGAGCCGGTCGAGCCGACGCGCCCGGGCACCGCGACCACCTCGCGGACGCGGCGACGGCCGTCCCGGTCGAGGGCCACGTGGACGACGAGGTCGACGCTGCTCGCCACGGTCGGGACGACGAAGCGGCTGCTGACGTTCTC
>NZ_JABEMA010000297.1 GCF_013004605.1 Pseudokineococcus marinus | reverse complement strand
TGGCCGACGAGGAGGTGAAGTACCTGCTCGACGAGAGCGGGCACATCAGCGCGCTGTCCAAGCAGGTCGTCGGCGGGCTCGGCGAGGCCGTGGGCATCAACTACGTCAGCGCGGAGGACCGCGAGGTGGCGCACGAGGACCTCGCGGCCGCGGGGGACCAGGACTACTTCGAGAAGGGCATCGAGGACGCCATCGCCCTCGAGGGCATGCGCGCGCGGGCGGGGACTGGTGCGACGTCGTCGTCGGCGGCGACCGCGGCGCCGCCCGAGCGGGCGCCGCGGGCCCGGTGCTCGTGCTCGGCGACGTCATGGGCCACGACGCCCGGGCGTCCGCCGTCATGGGGCAGCTGCGGGTCATGGCGCGCACCACGGCCTGGTCCTTCCCCGACGAGAGCCCGGCGCAGGTGCTGAGCCGCGTCGACCACGCCATGGCGGGGCTCGGCGTCACGAGCATGGCGACGTGCGTCGTCGCCCGTGTCGAGACGGTGCCCGGCACCCGTCCGGGGGCGCCGGTCCGGCACCGCCTGCGCTGGACGAGCGCCGGCCACCCGCCCCCGCTGCTCGTGCGCGCCGACGGGTCGGCGGAGCTCCTCGGGCAGCAGCCGGGCGTCCCGCTGGGCGTCGCGCCGGACGCCGAGCGCACCGAGGCCGTCGTCGACCTGCCGCCGGGCGCCACGGTGCTGCTCTACTCCGACGGGCTCGTCGAGCGGCGGGGCGCCTGCCTCGGCGCCCGGCTGCGGCATCTCGCCCGCGCGGCGGGGCGCCGTGCCGGCGCGCCGCTGGGCGAGCTCGTCGACGCGGTCGTCGCCGAGATGCTCGACGACGCCGGGCCCGCCCGCGACGACGTCGCGCTCCTCGCCGTCCGCGCGCGCTGACCTCTCGCGAGCACCCCGGCGCCGGCCCGGTCCCCCCCTCCTCCGCGACCGCTCCGCCGCCATGCTCCTGCCGCCGGGGCCGTGGCAGGGTGCGGCCGTGCGAGCCCTCGGCGTGGTGGCGGCCCTGGTGCTCGCGACCGCCGCCGTCGTCACCTGCGCACCCCTCCCGCTGGGGCTCTCGACGACGCCGGGCGTCACGCAGGCGGTGGCCCTGCGCGGGGCGGGGGCTCTGGCGCTGCTCGTGCTCGGGCTCGTCATCGGCCTGGCCGCCGCGGCGGTGGCGCTCCGGCGGCGGCGGCGGCCGCTGGTGGCCGGGGCGCTCGCCGTCGTCCTCCTGGCCTGCGCGGCCGGCCACGTCGGCGTCCTCGTCGCGCGCGGGTGGGACGGAGGGGGAGCGGCGCCGGCGCCCGACCTCGTCGTCGTCGCGCTCAACACCGAGGTCGACGGGGTCGCGCCCGAGGAGCTCGCCGCGCTCGTGGAGGGGAGCGGGGCCGACGTCGTCGCCCTCCCCGAGACGTCGGAGCGGACCGCGGAGGCCGTGGCCGCGGCGGTGGAGCGGCGCACGGGCGAGGCCTTCGCCGTGCTCGCCGAGGAGGTCGACGACCGGCCGATCGCCGCCACGAGCCTGCTCGTGCACGAGCGCCTGGGCCCGCACGAGCGCGCCGACGCGCCCGCCCTCGACCTCTCCGCCGTCGCCGCCGCACCGGTCGACGGCGACGGTCCCCTCCTCGTCGCGGTGCACCCGCCGCCGCCGATCCCCGGGGCCTTCCCGCAGGAGCGGTGGGCGGAGCAGGTGGCCACCGCGGCCGCGGCGTGCACGGCCGCGCCGGGCGCCGTCGTGGCCGGGGACCTCAACGCGACGCTCGACCACGCCCCGCTCGCGGACGCCCTCGACGCCGGCCCGTGCGTGGACACAGCCGATGCCGTCGGCGCGGCGGCCTGGGGGACCTGGCCCGCGTCCGTGCCCGCCGTGCTCGGCGCGCCCATCGACCACGTGCTCGTCGACGGGCGCGTCTGGCAGCCGCTCTCGGCGCGGGTCGAGCGCGTGGGTGCGACCGACCACCGCGCGCTCGTCGTCGCGCTGGCCCGGCGCGAGCCGTAGCCCGGAGCGCTGCACCGGTCGGCGCGCCGCTCCGAGCCGACGAGCGCGGACCTCGAGGGCCGACGCGCCGTGCGCGCCTCCCGAGCGCGGACTTCGAGGCCCGACGCACCGCGGGCAAGCCCTCGAGATCCGCGCTCGCGGCTCGTCCTCGGTGCCCGGCCGTCCCGGCGCTGCGCGCACCCGCCCCGGGAGGGCCAGGGGCACTGCCGGAGGCCGCGCCTGGGCTCAGCCCAGCTCGGCCAGCGCCGCGGCGCGCGCCGCGGCCGGGTCCGGCGCGGCGAGGGCGGCGGACGCCGCCGCCCGGCACCGCTCGGGGGTGGCCGTCTGCAGGCGCGCGCCCACGGCGGGCAGCGCGGCGGCCGCCGCCGACAGCGAGGTGACGCCGAGCCCCACGAGCACGCAGGCGAGCAGCGGGTCGGCGGCCGCCTCGCCGCACACGCCCACGGGCTTGCCCGCCCGCTGCCCGGCGAGCGCCGTCATGGCCACGAGCGCGAGGACGGCGGGCTGCCAGGGGTCGTTGAGGTCGGCGAGGTCGCTCGAGAGGCGGTCGGCCGCCATGGCGTACTGCGTGAGGTCGTTGGTGCCGATCGACAGGAAGTCGACGTGGTGGAGGAACCGCGCGGCCAGCAGCGCGACCGACGGCACCTCGACCATGACGCCGGGCACGAGCCCGCGGGCGCGCACCGCGGCGGCGAAGCCCTTCGCCTCGGCCTCGGTGGCGACCATCGGCGCCATCACCCACGGCCGCAGGCCCGTGCGCTCGGCGGCCAGGGCGACGGCGTCCAGCTGGCGCTCGAGCAGGCCCGGGTCGCGGCGCACGACCCGCAGCCCGCGGACGCCGAGCGACGGGTTCTCCTCGTGCTCCGGCGTCGCGTAGGCGATCGGCTTGTCCGAGCCGGCGTCGAGGGTGCGCAGCACGAGCTTGACGTCGACCGGCCCGTCGTCTCCCGACCCGTCTCCGGATCCGCCGCTCCCCGATCCGTCTCCGGGGCCGCCCGCCCGGGCCCGCTCGGCGAACGGCGCGAGCACCTCGGCGTAGACGGCGGCCTGCGCCTCGACGTCCGGCTCGACCGCGGTGCCGAGGAAGCACAGCTCGGTGCGGAAGAGGCCGACGCCCTCGGCGGGGCCGGCGGCGGCCGCGCGGGCGGCGGCGCCGTCGGCCACGTTGGCCAGCAGCGGGAACGGCGTGCCGTCGCCGAGGCGGCCCGGGCCCCGCCAGGCGGCTGCGGCGGCGCGGGCCGCGCGGTCGGCCTCGACGCGGCCCGCGGCGTGCTCGAGGTCGGGGTCGACCTGCACGGTGCCGGTGGTGCCGTCGACGAGCACCATGTCGCCCTCCGCGAGGGCCTGCGCGCCCTCGACGGCGACGACGCAGGGGATGCCGAGCTGCCGGGCGATGATCGCCGTGTGGCCCGTCGGGCCGCCGCCGCGCGTGACGAGGGCGCGCACGCGCGCCGGGTCGAGGCCGGCCGTATCGGCGGGCGCCAGGTCCTCGGCCACGAGGACGCTGGCCACGTCGGGACGGGGGACGCCGGGCTGCGGCTGGCCGGTGAGGTCGGCGACGACGCGGTCGCGCACGTCGTGCAGGTCGGTGACGCGGTCGGCCATGAGGCCGCCCATGGCCGCGAACATCTGCGCGAACTTCTCGGCGGCGCCGGTGACGGCGACGTCGGCGGCAGCACCGGCCCGCGTGCGCTTGCGCACCTCGACGAGGAAGCCCCGGTCGGCGGCGAGCTGGGCCGTCGCCTGGAGCACCGCGGCGGCGTCCCCCGTCGTGGCCTCCGCGCGCACCCGCAGCCGCTCGGCCACGGCGGCCGCCGAGGCCCGGGCGCGCTCGAGCTCGGCGTCGCGCGCGTCCTCGGGGAC
>NZ_JABEMA010000296.1 GCF_013004605.1 Pseudokineococcus marinus | reverse complement strand
CCAGCCCCCACCCGAGGAGCACCCGTGCCCGAGCGCCTGCGCGTGGCCGTCGCCGCGACCGTCGACGACGAGAGCCGCCGGATCGTCACCGAGCGCGAGCCGCGGGTCGACCTCGTCGTCGGCCCCGAGCTGCTCGCGCCGCAGCGGTACGAGGGCGACCAGGGCGGCGACCCGGCCTTCCGCCGCACGCCCGAGCAGCAGCGCGCCTACGAGGAGCTGCTCGACGGCGCCGACGCCCTCTTCGGCGTCCCGGACGACGACCCGGCCGCCCTCGCCCGGGCCGTGCGCGCCAACCCGCGCCTGCGCTGGGTGCACACGATGGCCGCCGGCGGCGGGCAGTCGGTGCGCGCCGCCCGGCTCACCGACGAGGAGCTGCAGCGCGTGGCCTTCACGACGTCCGCCGGCGTCCACGGCACGCCGCTGGCCGAGTTCGCGCTCCTGGGCCTGCTCGCCGGCGCCAAGCGGCTCCCGCGGCTGCAGGCCGACTCGGCCGCCCGCACCTGGCCCGAGCGGTGGCTCATGGGCCAGCTCGCCGAGCAGACCGTGCTCGTCGTCGGGCTCGGCGGGATCGGCGCGGAGGTCGCCCGGCTCCTCTCCGCCCTCGGGACGACGGTGCTCGGCGCGAGCCGCCACGGGCGCCCCGTCGACGGCGTCGACGAGGTCGTCACCACCGACGGGCTCGTGGGCGCCGCCGCCCGCGCGGACGCCGTCGTCGTCACCCTCCCCGGCACGCCGGGCACGAAGGGCCTGCTGGGCGCGGACTTCTTCGCCGCCCTGCGCCCGGGCGCGACCTTCGTCAACGTCGGCCGCGGCACCGTCGTCGACGAGGAGGCCCTGGTGGCGGCGCTCGACGACGGGACGGTCGGCTTCGCGGCCCTCGACGTCGTCGCCCGCGAGCCGCTCGAGCCCGGCAGCCCGCTGTGGGACCGACCCGACGTGCTCGTCAGCCCGCACACCGCGGCCGGCAGCCCGACCCTCGACCACCGCATCGCCGAGCTCTTCGCCGACAACGCCACCCGGCTCCTCGACGGCCGCGAGCTGCGCAACCGGGTGGACGTCGTCGAGTTCTACTGACGCCGGGGCACGGGGGCGACGTCCGGCTCCCCGCGCCGCGGCGCCGGGACCTGCCGGGCGAGCCAGGCCGCCAGCTCCTCGGCCGGCATGGGGCGCCCGAGGTGGTAGCCCTGCACGGCGTCGCAGCCGAGGTCGGCGAGCGCCTCGAGGGTCCCGGCGTCCTCGACGCCCTCGGCGACGACGGACAGACCCAGGACGTGGCCGAGGTCGACGGCGGTGCGCACGACCGCCGCGTCGGACGAGCTGGCCGCCATGGCCGCGACGAAGGACCGGTCGATCTTCATCTCGTCGACGGGGAGCCGCGTGAGGTAGGCCAGGGACGACTGGCCGGTGCCGAAGTCGTCGACGGACAGCTGCGCGCCGAGGCGGCGCAGCGCGTGCAGGACGCGCAGGGCGCGGTCGAGGTCGGTCATGACGGCCGTCTCGGTGATCTCCAGCACCAGGGCGCGGCCCGGCAGGCCGACCTCAGCGAGCGCGTCCGCCACCTGCTCGGGCAGGCCCGGGTCGAGCAGGCTGCGCGCCGAGAGGTTGACGGCGACCGTCAGGTCGGGCCGGCAGCGCCGCCAGCGCGCGCAGTCGCGCAGCGCCGTGCGCAGCACGAGCGTCGTCAGCGGGGCGATGAGGCCGCTCTGCTCGGCGAGCGGGATGAACTCGTCCGGGACCACCCGGCCGTGCTCGGGGTGGTGCCAGCGCACGAGCGCCTCGACGCCGGTGGCCCGGCCCGTGCCCGGGTCGACCTTGGGCTGGTAGTGCACGGCCAGCTCGTCGGCGGCGATGCTGCGGCGCAGGTCGCCGAGCAGCGCCAGCCGCCGGGTGCTGCCGACGGCGTCGACGGCGTCCCACACCCGCAGGCCCGTGCGCTCGCGCTTGGCCGCGTACAGCGCCGTGTCCGCCCGCTGGAGCAGCGTCGGCGCGTCGACCCCGGCCTCGACGGCGACGGCCAGGCCGGCGCAGACGCGGACGTCGAGGGTCATGTGCTCGCGGCGGAACGGCCCCGGCACCCGCTCGAGGACCTCCCGGGCGAGCAGCAGGGCGTGCTCGGTGCTCGTGGCGCCCGGCAGGAGGACCGCGAGCTCGTCGTTGCCGAGGCGGGCCACGTGGTCGGCCCGGCCGACGGCGTCGACGAGCCGGCGCGCGACCTCGCGCAGCAGGGCGTCGCCCGTGTCGTGGCCCAGGGCGTCGTTGACGTCGGTGAAGCCCTCGACGTCGACCATGAGCACCGCGGCGCACGGGCGCTCGGCGAGGCGCGCCTCGACGGCGCGCAGCGCGCCCCGCCGGTTGGCGAGGCCCGTGAGGGGGTCGTGCAGCGCGAGGTGCTCGGCGGCCTCGGCCTCGGCGCGCACGGCGTCGAGGAGGTGGGCGTTGTGCAGCCGCACGGCCGCGTGCCCCGCGAGCGAGCGCATGAGGCCGCGGTCGTCGCCGGTCCAGGCGCCGAGGTGGTGCGGCCGCCCCTCGAGGACGAGCGCCCCCACGACCCGGCCCTCGGCGCGCAGCGGCGCCGCCAGACCGTCGAGCCCGCCGTCGGCGACGACGTCGCGCCCCGCCAGCGCGGGCGCCCACCAGGCGCCCGGGCCGGGCTCGGCGCGGCGGACGGCGCCGTCGTCGCCCAGCACGAGGCGGCCGGTCTCGGCGCCGTCCGGCCCCGCGGTGACGAGGAGGGCGCGGTCGGCCCCGAGGGCGTCGCGCGCCTCGCGCAGCGCGGCGGCGGAGACGGGGTCCACGCCGCTCTCAGCCTCGACGGCCCGGGCGAAGCGGTGCAGCAGCTCCAGGCGGGCGGTGCCGCGGCTGAGGGAGGTGACGGCCCGCGAGGCGAGGGCGAGCACGGCGAGGACGACGACGAGCGGCAGCAGCCCCAGGGGCTCGGTGCGCACGAGCAGGACGACGAGCAGGCCGACGCTCGCCGTCGCGAGCGCCGCGGCGAGCCCGGTGGTGACGGCCTCGCGGAGCACCTCGCCGTCGAGCTCGCCGACGCGGACGCCGATGACGGCCGTCAGCAGGGCGGCGCTCACGAGGTCCGTCGCGACGACCGTCACGAGGGCCGCGACGGCGCCCCGGGCGCTCACCGGGTCCGCCCCGCCGGCCAGCGCGTGGTAGACGGTCGCGGCCAGCGCCGCCTCGAGGGCGAACAGGCCCAGGTTGAGCAGCAGCTTGAGGCCGAGCTGGCGGCGGTGCAGCAGCCCGACCAGCGAGCCGAGCAGGCTGGCGAGGACGAGCTCGTGCGGTGCCGCGAAGGCGAGCCCGAGGACGAGCGGCACCTCGGCCATGGAGATCGACAGCGACTCGCGCCGCACCTGGACGTGGACGACGACGAGCTCTGCCGCGGCGAAGAGGGGCACGAGCACCCACCAGGGCATCTCCTGGCCCTGCGCGCGCACGTCCCCCAGCGGCCCGAGGAGCAGCGCGACGGCGACGGCCGCCATGCCCACGCCCATGACGGCGATGCAGGCGCTGCGCGCGCGGTCGCTCACGTCGCCCACCTCCGCCTCGCCGACGAGGGCGCGGCTGCGGCCCTCGTCCCGGTCGTCGGCACCGGTCGGCCGCGGCTGAGGGGTCGCGTGCCGGAGGCACCGGCCGGGTACCCCGGTCGGCCCTGCTCCGACCGGGTGGCGGGCCGCGGTCCCCACGTGCGAGCCGCTGCGCCGGAGGGGTCGTGGCGCTGCGCCGTCGGGGTGGCGGGCCCGTCGCGGCCCCGTCCGACGCTCGCAGCCCTCCGTAGCGTCCGCCGCCGGACCCGCGCCCACGACGGGGCGCCGGCCCCCCGACGAGAAGGACCCGCGCATGACGCCCACCGACCCGCC
>NZ_JABEMA010000295.1 GCF_013004605.1 Pseudokineococcus marinus | reverse complement strand
CGCCGTGACGGCCGCCCTCACGGCGGGCCCGGACGCGGGGCCGGACCCGGCGCGGCGCTGGCGCGCGTCGGTGGCGAACGGCGCGGCCCTCGTCCTCCTCGGCCTGTCCGCGCCCGCCGTCACCGCCGTCGTCACCGCCTCCCCCGGCCTGCTCGTCGAGGCCGTCGCCGGCCTCGCGCTCCTCGGCAGCCTCGGCGGCGCGCTGCGCACGGCGGTGGCGGGGCGGGAGGGTGACGGCCAGGCCCTGCTGGCCCCGCTCGTCGTCCTCGCGGTGAGCGCCTCGGGGGTCACGGTCGCGGGCGTGGGGTCGGCCTTCTGGGGCCTGCTCGTCGGGCTGGGCCTCCACCTTCTGCTGCGCCGCCGCGGCGGTGCACCGGACGGCGTCGGCGAGGAGCCGGACGGTCGCTAGGGTGGGGCCGCACCGGCGTCCTCGCCGGTCGCTGCGGGTGTAGCTCAATGGTAGAGCCCCAGTCTTCCAAACTGGCTACGCGGGTTCGATTCCCGTCACCCGCTCCACCGCCCCGCGCGCGCGTCGCGGCCGGCGGGCGCACGTCAGGGCCGCACGAGGCGCGCCAGGGCCAGCCGCGCCGGGGCCAGGTAGCCCAGCACCACGGGCGCCGGCCCGCGCACCACGAGCCAGGTCCGGCTCCCGCCGGCCGCGGCGACGACGCCGTGCTCGAGCCGCAGGCGCACCCCCGGCAGCCGCGGGCGCCCGAGGACGACCGTCCACGACCACGTGCGGGCGGCCTCGTCGACGGCGTCCACGACGACGTCGGCGCGCAGCCCGGCCGGGCCGTGCACCGCCCCGCGAGCGCCCGCCGCGATGCGCGGCGGGAGGTCGACGGCCCGCACCTGCGGCGACCAGGTGCTCCAGCGCGCCGTCCGGGCGTAGCGGTCCCAGACCTCCTCCGGCGGGGCGGCGCCGGACGCCTGCAGGCGGAGGCCCAGGTCCGCCCTGCGCCTCACGACGCGTCCCGCTCCCGTCCCGAGGGGTGCGACGGGTCCGGCTCCGGGTCGCGCCAGAGGACGACGACGGAGCGGTCGTCGTCCTCGGCGGCCACGGCGTCGACGAGCCGGCGCGCGCTGCCCCCGAGCCCGGGACCGGAGGTGAGGTCGCCGGCCGCCCGCGCCAGCAGGTCGATGCCCGCGGCGAGGTCGCGCCCCGGCGCCTCGACGACGCCGTCGGTGTAGAGGATGAGGGCGTCACCGGGCTCGAGGACCCCGCGGACGGAGGGGAAGTCGACGTCCGGCAGCAGGCCCAGGGCGGGCCCGCCGTCCACCTCGACGGGCACCCAGCGGTCGGGCGCGCCGGCCCGGTGCCGCAGCAGCGGCGGGTGGCCCGCGCTGGCCGCGGCGTACTCGCCCGTGGCGAGGTCGAGGCTCACGTGGACGGCCGTGGCGAAGCCCTCGGGCCAGCGCTGGCCGAGGAGGTAGTCGTTGGCCGACGGGAGCAGGCGCTCGGTGGGCAGCGCGCCGACGAGCCCGCCGTAGGCGCCCGAGAGCAGGAGGGCGCGGGTCCCCGCGGCCGTGCCCTTGCCGGAGACGTCGACGAGCAGGACGTCGAGGCGCCGCCCGCGGTGGTGGGCGAGGACGAAGTCGCCCGCGAAGCCGTCCCCGTAGGCCGACCGGACGGCGTGCTCGAGGCGCCACGGCGCCGGGAGCCCACTCACCCGGCTCTGGGCGCGCAGCCGGTCGCGCAGCTCGACGAGCATCGACTCGCCCTGCGCGCCGTGGACGCCGAGCCGCTCGCGGCTGCGGGCGATGAGGACGACGACGCCCGCCACCGCCGCCAGCACCCCGAGGACCGTCGGGTTGATGGACGACTGCACCGCGTCCACGACGTCGGGGCCGAGACCCCGCGGCACCAGGCCGTTGCGCCGCGGGACGACGTAGACGAGCGCCGTCGTGACGAGGAAGAGGAGCATCGCCAGCTGCCGCAGGCGCAGGAAGTACCCGCCGAGGACGATGACGACCGACAGCGCGGAGGCGGGCGCCCACCGCGGGGCGGTGAGCGCCACGACCACCCAGCACACGACGAGGCCCGTGCCCACCCACAGGCGGAAGGTCTGCGACGGCAGGAGCCTCAGCTGGAGCAGCCACACGAGGCGGCGTCGCCGCTCGCCGAGCCACTCCCCGGCCGCGGACGGCACCCAGGTGGGCGCGGCGGCGCGCCTCCCGGGGGCGGTGCGGCTCTCGGTCGGCACGCGCCCACGGTACCGAGCGGTCGCGGGCGGCGAGGCCCGCTCCCGTCGTCCCACCGCCCCCGGGCGATCAGCCCGACGAGGCGGGACGGGCCGCGACCCGGGCTGCGGCGACCGGCTCGCCCTCGGCGAGGACGGGCGGGAGGTCGGGCAGGCCCGACTGGCACACCGGGCACCAGTAGAGGTTGCGGCCGACGAGCTCGCGCGTGAGGACGGTCGTCCCGCACACGCGGCAGGGGAGGCCGTCGCGCCGGTAGACGTAGTGGGCGTCCTCGCGGCGGACGCGCCCGCGGCGGCGGCCCTCGGGCCGGTCGGCGGGGAGGGTCGTGACGATGGACCCGCGCCGGACGCCGTCGCGCAGCAGGACGACGAGGTCCTCCCACAGGGCCAGGGCGCGCTCGCGCCCGACCTCGACGCCGGGGGCGAAGGGGTCGGTGCGGGCGCGGAAGAGCGCCTCGGCGCGGTAGACGTTGCCGACGCCGGCCACCACCGCCTGGTCCATGAGCAGCGCCGCCACCGAGGTGCGGCTGCGCGCCACCCGCGCGGCGAAGACCTCGGGGTCGCCGTCGCGCCGCAGCGGGTCCGGCCCGAGGCGCGACCGGGCCTCCTCCTTCTCGGCCGTGGTGATGACCTCGCACGCCGTCGGGCCGCGCAGGTCCGCCCACACGCCGCCGCCGTCGGCCCCGGCGCCGCGCAGGCGCACGCGCAGGGCGCCGCGGGGCTCGGGCGGCTCCCCCGTGCCGAAGGCCCACTTGCCGTAGAGGCCGAGGTGGACGCGCATCCAGCGGCCGCCCTCGAAGCCGAGGAACATCTGCTTGCCGTGGGCCTCGGCGCGCAGCAGCGCCGTGCCGTCGAGCAGGGCGGCGCCGTCGGCGAACCGGCCCTGCGGGCTCGAGACCGCGAGCACCTGCCCGCGGAAGTCGCGGCGGAAGACGTCGGCCAGGCGGCGGACGCTGTGGCCCTCGGGCACCTCAGGCGCCGGCGGGCGGCACGGGGCGCTCGCCCCGCTCGTAGGCGCCCACCTGCCCGATGCGCCGGGCGTGCCGCCCGTCGCCGGAGAAGGGCTCGGCGAGGAAGGCGTCGACGAGGGCCGTGGCCTCCTCGACCGAGTGCTGGCGGGCCCCGACCGCGACGACGTTCGCGTCGTTGTGCTGGCGGGCCAGGCGCGCCGTCTCGAGGTTCCAGGCCAGGGCGGCGCGGACGCCGACGACCTTGTTGGCGGCGATCTGCTCGCCGTTGCCCGACCCGCCGACGACGACGCCGAGGCTGCCCGGGTCGGCGACGACCGCCTCCCCAGCGGCGATGCAGAAGGCCGGGTAGTCGTCCTGCGGCTCGTAGCTCTCGGGCCCGTGGTCGACGACGTCGTGCCCGGCGTCGCGCAGGTGCGCCACGAGGCCCTGGACGAACTCGAAGCCGGCGTGGTCGGTGGCGACGTGGACGCGCATGCGCCAGATCACAGCACACGCGCCGCCGCCCGGCCCGGCCCCGTCGGTCTCGGTCGCGCCGACCGGGAGCGCTGACCGGGGGCGCCGACCGACGTCCGCGGTGCGAGGCTCCGCCCGTGGGCGGGGTGATGGGCGTGGACGGCGCCGCCGGCCGCTGGGCCTGCGCGCTGTGGGCGGGCCCGGGCGCGGCGCCCGTGCTCCTGCTGGCGGAGGACCC
>NZ_JABEMA010000294.1 GCF_013004605.1 Pseudokineococcus marinus | reverse complement strand
TCCGAACCCGGAAGCTAAGCCCGTTCGCGCCGATGGTACTGCGTGGGGGACTGCGTGGGAGAGTAGGTCGCCGCCGGACTTCACTTAGGAAGGGCCACCCCCCTTGTGGGGGGTGGCCCTTTCGCATACCCGGACCGGTCGGATCCGGGCGAGCGGCGTCGGTCGTCGGCGCTGAGGCGTCGGTGATCAGGCGTCGGCGAAGCCGGGCAGGTGGTCCTCGAGCACCTCGATGCAGGGGACCGTCCCGCCGAGCTGGCACAGCACGCCCAGACCACCCAGCCAGACCCGGTGGATGAGGACGTACTCGCGGGGGAGGTTGAGCTTGAGCCCGACCGCCCACGCCGGCGTCCGCGGGTCGCGCACCTCCGCGAAGAGCTCGCGCAGCCAGGCCCGGTCGAAGGTGAACAGCTCGGTGTCCAGGGGGCGCAGGAACGTCGACACGTAGTCGAGGAGGGCGCGCCCGTCGAGCTCGATGCTCGGCTTGATGAAGCCCTCCTCGCGCAGGCCCGCGACGACGCCGTCGGGGTCGTCCGAGAGGGCGACGCCCAGCAGGCGGCCGACCGCAGGAGGCATCCCGTCCGGGAGCCGCTTGACGGCGCCGAAGTCGAGGATGCCGAAGCGTCCGTCCGAGGTCAGGCGGAAGTTGCCCGGGTGCGGGTCGGCGTGGAGCAGCCCCGTCTCCGCCGGACCGAGCAGCAGGAACTCGAGGTAGCGACGTGACGCCAGGTCCCGCTCCTCCTGGCTGCCCTCGCGGATGACCGTCGAGAGGGGCTCGCCGTCGAGCCACTCGGACACGATCACCTTCTCGGTGCTCTCGAGGACCTCGGGGACCGCGAAGTCGGGGTCGTCGCGGAAGGCGTCGGCGAAGGCCCGCTGGGAAGCGGCCTCCACGGTGTAGTCGAGCTCCTCGACGAGACGCTCCTTCAGCTCCGCCAGGACGGGGCCGAGGTCGAGGCCCGGCAGCCACGAGCCGGTCAGCCGGGCGACGCGCGAGACCTGCGTGATGTCGGCCACGAGCGCCTGCGCCGCGCCCGGGTACTGGATCTTCACGGCGACGGGGCGGCCGTCCTCCCACGTGCCCCGGTGGACCTGGCCGATCGAGGCCGCCGCGACCGGCTCGTCGTCGAAGGCGGCGAAGCGGGCGCGCCAGTCGGGCCCCAGCTCGCGGTCGAGGACGCCGTGGACGGTCGCGGCGGGCATCGGGGGCGCCGAGTCCTGGAGCCGGGTCAGGGTGGCGCGGTAGGGCGCCGCCACCTCCTCGGGGAGCGCCGCCTCGAAGATGCTCATGGCCTGGCCGACCTTCATCGCGCCACCCTTGAGCTGGCCGAGCACAGTGAAGAGCTGCTCGGCGGTGCGCGCCTGCATCTCGGCCGCCACGGCCTCCGCCGGTCGGCCGCCCAGCCGCTTGCCCAGGCCGACGGCCGTCCTCCCGGCGAAGCCGGCGGGCAGGCTCGCGAGGCGCACGCCCCTCTGCAGGGCTCGGCGAGGCAGCTCGTCCACGTGCCCATCATCACCCCGGGGCTCGACCGGCGCGGCCCGGCCCTCACCACGGGCGCCCCGCGGTCGCGTCACGGGGGCGGCCACGTGCAGCCGCAGGACGGGTGCGGTGCCCACGTCCGCCCGAGGGGGATCCCGTCCGGCAGGCGCACCTCCCACGACGCGCCTCCGGCCACCACGCCGGTGGCGTCGTCCAGGTGGGCGAGGGCCTGCGCCACGGCCATGGCGGAGGCGAGGCGGAGCAGGACGACGTCGGGGGCGGCGGTGGTGGCCGGCGAGGCGAGCTGGGCGGCAACGAGGGGCCACTCGGGGTCGCGGTCGGCGCGGTGGAGCTCGACGCAGCGCAAGCAGGGGCCGGCGCCCGGCACGACGAGCGGGCCGACGACGGCGGACCTCTCGCGCACCACCAGAGGCAGGTGGTCGACGTCGGCGCGGACGAGCCGCGCCGCTCGGGCGGGGGCGACGACGGCGTCCGCCACGAGGACCACGAGGTCGACCGCTGCGACGGCTCCCGGTGGGGGAGGCCCGGTGCCCGCTCCCCGGGGCTCGGCTCCCGGGCTGAGCACCGCGACGTCGCCGGTGCCGGCCTCCCGCAGCCCCGCGGCGACGGCGTCCGCGACGCGGCCCTCGCCCTCGACGACGACGACCCGACGCGCCCGGCCGGCGAGCACGTCCCAGCCGCTCCGGCCGTGGACGAGCGCGAGGGCGCAGGCCTCGGCCGCCGTCGCGAGCGCCGCGGCGCGGCTCCCGGGCGCGGCGGGGTGCTCGAGGACCCCGGCCGTCGCGAGGAGCCCGACCAGACGCGCCGCGTCCGCGGCGGTGACGCCCCGTGCGGCGGCCCTCGCCGCGAGACCGCTCTCCGGCACCCCGTCCACGAGGTCCTCCAGCAGCGCCTCCTCGCCCGCGGAGAGCTCCTCCAGGACGACGGCGTGCGCGGGGTCCAGCCCCAGCTGCAGCCGGTCGAGGCCCCGCCAGCACCGGCGCAGCCCCGGGGAGATCCTCAGCACCGCGCTCCCGTCCTCGCCCGGCGGGCGTCGCGGTCGAGGGTGCCAGCGCCCGCCGCGGCCCAGGGCGGGCGTCCACAGGCCGCGCGCCTCGGGGTCCCGCCGGGGCTCAGCCGCTACCGTCCGGCCATGGACGCAGGGGGCGGCGCGGCCCGGCGGTCGTCGCGCGACGACGCCGCCGAGCGCCCGCCCGTCCAGGTCCGGCGCAGCGCGCGGCGCCGCCGCACCGTCACCGCCTTCCGCGAGGACGGCGCGGTCGTCGTCTGCATCCCGGCGCGCTTCTCCCGCGCCGAGGAGGCCCAGTGGGTCGAGCGCATGGTGGCGCGCCTGTCGGCGCGCGACGCCCGCCGCCACCTCGACGACGGCGAGCTGTCGGCGCGCGCCCGGTCCCTCTCCGAGCGCTACCTCGACGGGCGGGCCGTGCCGACCTCCGTCCGCTGGGTCGGCAACCAGCGGTCGCGGTGGGGCTCGACGACGCCCGCGGACGGCACGATCCGGCTGTCGTCGTCCCTGCAGGGCCTCCCGCCGTGGGTCGTGGACTACGTCCTCCTCCACGAGCTCGCGCACCTGCTCGTGCCGGGCCACGGCGACGACTTCTGGCGCCTGCTGACCGCCTACCCCCGGACCGAGCGCGCCCGGGGCTACCTCGAGGGGTGGTCCGCCGCGGACGCCCGGCGTGAGGGCGGCGACGCTGGCCGCGACGCGGACGAGCACGAGGACGCCGACGACGGCGCGGACGGGGGCACCGACGGGAGCGCGGACGGGGGCACGGCGGGGGACACCGACGTCGTCGCGGGGCCGCGTCGCCCCTCACGGGCGCCCTGACGGAGCTCCTCCGCGGCGCGCCGCAGGCGCGCCGGCAGGTCGGCGGCCACGGCCGGGCCGCCGTCGGCGCCGTCCGGCAGGCGCTCGAGCGGCCACCACGCCACGGCGTCGCTCTCGACGCTCGCGGTCGTCGCCGCCTCGGGGTCCACGACGGCGAGGACGGCGACATCGAGGTGCGACCGGCACCGCCCGAAGGCGGCGGAGAGCTCGTGGTGGTGGAGGTCCACGGGGTGGGGGCCGGCGCGGACGGCGGAGGCGGGCACGCCCGTCTCCTCGACCAGCTCGCGCAGGCCCGCGGCCACGAGCCCGGCGTCCCCCGGCTCGACGTGCCCGCCCGGCTGCACCCAGAAGCCGCCCCGGCGGTGCAGCACCAGCAGGGTCCGCTCGCCAGCGGGGTCCAGGACGAGCGCGCTCGCGGTCAGGTGGTCGGGTGCGCCGTCGCGCTCGAGCGCCCCGGGCACGCCCAGGTGCTCCAGGTAGCGCCGGCGCAGCGCGACCTGCTCGGCGCTCGGCGCGGGCGAGGCCGCCGCCCACGCCTCGAGCTCGGCGCGGGCCGCCGCCCG
>NZ_JABEMA010000293.1 GCF_013004605.1 Pseudokineococcus marinus | reverse complement strand
CTCGCGGTGAGCCGCGTCGTCGTCACCGGCGCCGCCGGCAAGCTCGGCCGCGCCGTGACGGCCGACCTGCGCGCGCACGGCTGGGACGTCCTGCCCGTCGACCGCGCGGCCGGCCCCGGCGCGCCCGAGGGCCTGCTCGAGGTCGACCTCACCGACCAGGCGCAGGTCGTCGAGGTCGTCGCCGGCCGCACGGACGAGCGGGGCGGTCGCGTGGACGCCGTCGCCCACCTCGCCGCCGTGCCGGCGCCCGGGCGGGTGCCGAACTCGGCGACCTTCGCGAACAACATGACGGCGTCCTGGAACGTCCAGACGGCGGCGCGGGCCGCCGGCGTCCGGCACGTGGTCTGGGCCAGCAGCGAGACCGTCCTCGGGCTGCCCTTCGACGAGCCGCCGCCCTACGCGCCGGTCGACGAGGCCTACCGCGCCCGCCCCGGGTCGACGTACTCCCTCGTCAAGACGCTCGAGGAGGAGATGGCGCACCACCTGTGCCGCTGGGACCCCGAGCTGACGATGGTGGGGCTGCGCTTCTCCAACGTCATGGAGCCCCACGACTACGCGGAGTTCCCCTCCTTCGACGCCGACCCGATGCGCCGCAAGTGGAACCTGTGGGGCTACATCGACGCCCGTGACGGCGCCCAGGCCGTGCGCAGGGGCCTCGAGCTCGACCGCCCGGGGGCGCACGTCGCGATCATCGCGGCGGCGGACACGGTCATGACCCGGTCCAGCGCGAGCCTCATGGCGGAGGTCTTCCCGGGCGTGGAGGTGCGTGGGGACCTCGGCGAGCACGAGACGCTCCTCGGCATCGGCACCGCCCGCGAGCTCCTCGGCTACGAGCCGCAGCACTCCTGGCGCGACGAGGTGTGAGCCGCTCGCCGGGGGCGGCGGTGGGCCGGGCGGGCGGCTCCGCCCGTCGTCACCCCGTGCCCGCCGCTCCTCCGGCAGAGTCGTCGTCGTGACGACGGAGCTGCCGCCCCTGCACCGGTCCGAGGTGGACGGCGTCCCCGTCCTGTGGCGCGAGGGGCCGGGGCCGCTGACCGCCGGCCTCGTCCTCGGGGTCGGCCGTCGGGACGAGACCTTCACGGGAGGCGGGACCACCCACCTCCTCGAGCACCTGGTCATGCACGAGGCGCGTCGGCCGAGGCTGGAGTGCAACGCCTCGGTGGGCATCGCCTCCACCGAGCTCACGGTGACCGGTCGGCCCGACCGCGTCGTCGAGTTCCTGGCGCGGGCCTGCCGGCTGCTCGCCGACCCGCCGGTCGAGCGGCGTGAGGTGGAGGCCCGGGTCCTCGCCGCCGAGGAGCGGGAGGAGGGCCCGGACCTGGTCGGGGCCCTCCTCGTGGAGCGCTTCGGGTACCGCGGCCCCGGCCTCGTGGGCGCGGTGGAGCCCGCCCTGGGCGCCGTCTCCGCGGAGGCGCTGCGGGCGTGGTCCGCCCGCTGGGCGGTGAGCGGCGCGGCGGCGTGCTGGCTCACCGGCCCGCCGCCGGAGGGTCTCGCGCTGCCCCTGCCGGCCCGGCGGCGGCCCGACGCCGTGGACGCGCTGCCCGAGGGGGCGCTGCTCCCGGGGTGGACCCAGCTGCCCGGCCCGGTGCTCGCCGTGAGCGGCCTCGTGCCCGTGGGTCCTGCCGCCGGCGTCGCCCTCCACGTGCTGCGGGACAGGCTGGAGGAGGAGCTGCGTCACCGGCGGGGGCTCACCTACGGCGTCGACTCGTCCCTCGACCGGCTGACGGCCGTCGACCGGCACGCGCTGCTCGCCACGCAGGTGCGCGAGGGCGCCGAGACGGAGGCGTTCGCGGTGGTGCGCGAGGTGCTCGCGGCGCTCGCCGCCGACGGGCCCACCGACGCCGAGCTCGCCGGTGAGGTCGAGTCCGCGGAGGAGACCCTGACGGACCAGCGCACCACCTCCGACGAGCTGTCGGCGCTCGCGGAGGCGGCGGTGCTCGGCTGGCCGGTGGAGGCGACCGAGGAGCTGCTCGCGTCGGTGCGGGACCTCACGATCGAGGACGTGAGGGACGCGGCGCGCCACCTCGAGCGGTCGGCGCTCGTCGCCGTCCCCGAGGGCGTCGACCTCGAGGTGCCCGGGCTGCCGCGGCTGCCCGACGGCTCCGGCGAGGTCGTCGAGGGACGGGTGCACCGCCCGCGGCTCCTCCGCGGCGTCCCGCGGGGCGCCCGCCTCGTCGTGGGCGGCAGCGGGGCGTCGCTCGACCTCGGGGGCGGGCAGGTGACCACCGTGCGGTGGGAGGAGGTGGTCGGCCTCGTGGAGGCCGGTGACGCCGACGCCGACTTCACCCACCAGCTCGTCAGCGCGCGCGGTCTCAGCATCCCGCTGCAGGCCCGTGACTGGCGCGGCGGTGACGAGGCGCTGCGGGCGGTCCTCGCCGCCGTGCCGGAGCGCCTCCACGTGCGGGGCGACCCGGAGGGGCCGTCGCGGCGGGCCGACCGGGAGCGCGCATGAGCACCGGGCCGGAGTCCCCGCCCCTGCGCCTGTCCGCGGCCGTCCTGGGCAGCCCCGACCCCGGCGCCCTCGCGGCCTTCTACCGCGCGCTGCTGGGCTGGGAGGTGCTGCTCGAGGAGCCCGAGTGGGTCATGCTCGGCCCGCCCGGCGGCGGCACGGGACTGTCCTTCCTGCGGGAGCCCGGCCACGTCCCGCCCGTCTGGCCGCAGGGCCCGGGGGACCAGCAGATGCAGGTGCACCTCGACGTGGCCGTGGAGGTCCTGGGCGGCGACGCGGCGGCGTCGCTGTCGGCGGCGGCCGAGCGCGCCGTCGCCCTCGGCGGCCGGCTGCCCGAGCACCAGCCGCAGGAGGACGTCCGCGTCGTCCTCGACCCGGCGGGCCACCCCTTCTGCCTCTTCCTGCCGGAGGGCTGAGCGCCCTCGACCGGACGCACGACCGGCCGCCCCGGCCGGCGGTGCGCGGGTGCGGCAGGGTGGTCCGTCGTGGCGGAGCGCAGCGGCGTCGTGGTGGTGGGCAGCGCGAACCTCGACGTCGTCCTCGGCGTCGACGGCGTCCCCCGGCCGGGTGAGACGGTCCTCGCCCGCTCCCGAGCCGAGCACGTCGGCGGCAAGGGGCTCAACCAGGCCGTCGCGGCCGCCCGGTGCGGGGCGGCGACGACCTTCGTCGGAGCGGTCGGTGACGACGCCGCCGGGCGGCGCCTGCGGGACGCGCTCACCGCCGCGGGGGTCGCGGTCCGCCTCCGCGCGCTCGAGCGCCCCACGGGCACGGCCTTCGTGACCGTCGCCGGGAGCGGTGAGAACGTCATCGTCGTCGACCCGGGCGCGAACGCGGGGCTCGTCGACCTCGCGCCGGTCGAGCTCGCCGCGGTGCGCGGCGCCGGTCACCTGCTGTGCCAGCTCGAGGTGCCGACGGCGAGCGTGGCCGCCGCGGCGTCGGAGGCGTCGGCGGCCGGCGTCGTCGTGGTCCTCAACCCCTCGCCGGTGCAGCCCCTGCCCGCCGGTCTCCTCGCCGACGTCGACGTCCTGCTCGTCAACGAGCACGAGGCGGCGGCCCTCGCCGGGGACGGAGCGGCCGGGGCGGACGGCGACGAGGCGGACGGTGACGGGACGGACGGTGACGGGTCGGACGGTGACGGTTCGGACGGTGACGGGACGGACGGTGACGGGGCCCGGGCCGGTGGCGACGACGCGGACGTCGTCGCGCGCGCCCGCGCCCTGGCGCGCCGTCTGCTCGAGGTGGTGCCCCGCGTGGTCGTCACCCTCGGCGCGGCGGGCGCCCTCGTGGCCGTCCGGGGCGGGGCGGAGGGCGGCGTCCACGTGCCCGGCCTCCGGGTGCCCGTCGTCGACACGACGGGCGCGGGCGACGTCGTCGCCGGGGCCCTCGCCGCGGCGCTCGAGGAGGCCCGGACGGGCGCCGAGGGGGGAGGGGCGCCGGACGAGGAG
>NZ_JABEMA010000292.1 GCF_013004605.1 Pseudokineococcus marinus | reverse complement strand
CGACCGCGCCGCGCGTCGCGGCCCTCGCCGTCCTGGCCGACCAGCCCCACGCCGACGCCGACGACGTCGCCCGCGGCGTCCGGGCCCGCATCGGCAGCGTCTCCGTGCAGGCGGTCTACGACGTCCTCGGCGCCCTTCACCGCGCCGGGCTCGTCCGCCGCATCGAGCCGGCGGGCTCCCCGGCGCGCTTCGAGCTGCGCGTCGACGACAACCACCACCACCTCGTGTGCCGCGGCTGCGGCGAGGTGCGCGACGTCGACTGCGCCACCGGGGCCGCCCCGTGCCTCGAGCCCGCGCGCCCCCGTGGCGCGCGCACCAGCGGCGACGCCGCTCTGGACGGCTTCGTCGTCGACGAGGCCGAGGTCATCTACTGGGGAACCTGCGCGCGCTGCGCCGCCGGCTGAGAGCGACCGGCGAGCCGGCCGCGAAGAGCCCTCCCGGGGATGCGGGCCGCTCCCCCGGCACGCACGGTGTGGGGGCAGGTCGTCGTACCGACGACCTCTCCGCAGACCAGCAGGAGGACCCACCGTGACCGCCGAGGCGACCTGGACCACCAGCAACGCCGGCATCCCCGCCGGCAGCGACGAGCACTCGATGACGCAGGGCCCCGGCGGCGGGACGCTGCTCCAGGACCACTACCTCATCGAGAAGATGGCGCAGTTCAACCGCGAGCGCGTGCCCGAGCGCGTCGTCCACGCGAAGGGCGGCGGCGCCTTCGGCACCTTCGAGGTCACCGGCGACGTGAGCCGGTACACGCGCGCCGCCCTCTTCCAGCCCGGGACGACCACCCGGATGCTGGCGCGCTTCTCGACGGTGGCCGGCGAGCAGGGCACGCCGGACACCTGGCGCGACCCCCGCGGCTTCGCGCTGAAGTTCTACACGAGCGAGGGCAACTACGACCTCGTCGGCAACAACACGCCGGTGTTCTTCGTCAAGGACGCCATGAAGTTCCAGGACTTCATCCGCTCGCAGAAGCGCCTGCCCGCGTCCGGCCTGCGCGACAACGACATGCAGTGGGACTTCTGGACCCTCTCCCCCGAGAGCGCGCACCAGGTCGTCGTCCTCATGGGCGACCGCGGTGTGCCGCGCACCTGGCGCCACATGAACGGCTACGGCTCGCACACGTTCCAGTGGGTCAACGCTGAGGGCGAGGCCTTCTGGGTCAAGTACCACCTGAAGACCGACCAGGGCAACGAGTTCCTCGAGCAGGACGAGGCCGACCGCATCGCCGGGGCGTCGCCCGACCACCACCGCCAGGACCTCTTCGCGAAGATCGCCGAGGGCGACTTCCCGAGCTGGACGATGCACGTCCAGGTCATCCCCGTCGCCGAGGCGGAGTCCTACCGGCACAACATCTTCGACGTCACGAAGACCGTGTCGCAGAAGGACTACCCGCTGGTCGAGGTCGGCCGGATGACGCTGGACACGAACCCCGAGAACTTCCACGCCCAGATCGAGCAGGCCGCCTTCGACGTCAACAACATGGTGCCGGGCATCGGGCCGAGCCCCGACAAGATGCTCATGGGTCGGATGTTCAGCTACGCCGACGCGCACCGGTACCGCATCGGCACCAACTACACCCAGCTCCCGGTCAACGCGCCCGTGGCCCCGCTCGGCACGTACGCCAAGGAGGGGGCGATGGCGTACCGCTGGAACCCCCCGACGCAGCCCGTCTACCAGCCGAGCAGCTCCGGCGGCCCCGTCGCGGACCCGCAGCGCGCCGGCGAGACGCCCGGGTGGACGGCGGGCGGCCCGACGGCGCGGACGGCCTACCTCGACCACGCCGAGGACGACGACTGGGGCCAGGCCGGCACGCTCGTCCGCGAGGTCATGGACGACGGCGCGCGCAGCCGCCTCGTGACCAACGTGTCGGGCCACCTGCTCAACGGCGTCTCCGAGCCGGTGCTCGAGCGGGCCTTCGCCTACTGGCGGAACATCGACAAGGAGACGGGCGACCGCATCGAGGAGGCCGTGCGCGAGCAGAAGCCGTCGTCGGCACCCACGACGAGCGCCTCGCCCACGACGCCGGGCGACGAGGCCGAGAAGCGCTGACCGCTCGACCTCACGCGCGAGGGGCCCGGGAGACGCTGCTCCCGGGCCCCTCGTGCGTCCGGTCCGGGCCGTGGAGGCCGCTCACCGCGCCTCAGGAGGTGCGCAGGCGGGCCAGGGCCCGCTCCTCGGCGGGGATGCGCACGAGCAGCAGCAGCGCGGCGTTGAGCACCGTGAAGACGACGGCCGTGACCCACGCGGTGTGGACCAGCGGCAGGGCGACGCCCTCGACGGCGACGACGACGTAGTTGGGGTGGCTCAGCCAGCGGTAGGGGCCACGGGTGACCCGGCGCAGGCCGGGGACGACGACGACCCGGGTGTTCCACTGCCGCCCCAGCGTGGCGATGACCCAGGCGCGCGTCGCCTCGGTGAGCACGAGCAGCGCGAGCATGGTCCACCCGAGCGCCGGCACGAAGGGCCGGTCCGCCACGACGACCTCCACGAGGCAGGCCACGAGCAGGCCCGTGTGGAGGGCCACCATGACGGGGAAGTGGCCGCGCCCTGCCTCGAACCCGCCGCGACGCAGCGCCCACGCCAGGTTGCGGCGCGAGATGACGAGCTCGGCCAGCCGCTCGACCGCGACGAGCAGGACGACGACGGCGTAGACCCCGACGCTCACGCCGCCACCGCGGCGCCGGCCCGGCCGTCGCCCGCCACCGCGGCGGCCTGCGGCCACCGGAGGAGGACGAGCTCGGCGCAGAAGCCGGGGCCCATGGCGAACATCAGCGCGTGGTCGCCGTCGGCGGGCGGCTCCGCCAGCGTCTCGGCCAGGACGTGGAGCACCGAGACCGACGACATGTTGCCGTTCTCGGCGAGGTTCTCCCACGAGCGGGAGAGGGCGTCGTCCGGCAGCCCGAGGACCTCGGTCACCGCCTCGAGCACCTTGGGCCCGCCCGGGTGGGCGACCCAGCGGGCGACGTCGCCCGTCGCGAGGTCGTGGCCGCCGAGGAAGCCGGTGACGTCGTCGGCCAGGTACTGCCGGACGACGTCGGTGACGCTCGTCGTCAGGACGATGCGGAACCCGCTGCCGCCGACGTCCCAGCCCATGACGCCCGCGGTGTCGGGGTAGAAGCGGCTGCGGGCGCCCACGACCTCAGGGCCGGGCAGGCCCAGCTCGGCGGCGCGCCGGTCCCCGAGGAGGACGACGGCCGCGGCGCCGTCGCCGAAGAGCCCGGACGCGACGAGGTTGGCGGTGGACGTGTCGTCGCGCTGCACCGTGAGCGAGCACAGCTCGACGCCGAGGAGCACGGCGACGGCGTCCGGGTCCCCGCGGAGGTGGTCGTGCACGCGGGCGACGCCCGCCGCGCCGGCCACGCAGCCGAGGCCGAAGAGCGGCATCCGCTTGACGTCCGGCCGGAGCCCCAGCGGCTCGACGAGGCGGGCGTCCAGCGACGGCGCCGCGACGCCCGTGGTGCTGGCGAGGACGAGGACGTCGACGTCCTGGGGCGTGAGGCCGACGCGCCCGAGGGCCTGCCGCACGGCGCGCTCGCCCAGCTCGAGCCCCACCCGCACGTAGGCGTCGTTGGCGGAGCGGAAGCCGTCGAGCTGCGGGTACTCCTCGAGCGGCAGCGCCAGGTGCCGCTGGCGGACCCCGGTGTTGCCGTGCAGGCGGTGCAGCAGGGCGCGGCGGGGACCGTCGAGCTCCCCGCCCGAGGCGATGACCTGGCTGAAGGCGTCGGTGATGTCCGCCTGCGCGGACGTGCGCGGCGGCACGGCGGTGCCGACGGAGACGATGCGGGTCATGGGGCTCCTTCGTGGCGCGCGCCGCCGCTGGGCTGCGCGGCGCCACCCATCCTGCGCCGCGCCCGGCCGGGTCGCGACGGCGGGCGC
>NZ_JABEMA010000291.1 GCF_013004605.1 Pseudokineococcus marinus | reverse complement strand
GCCGACGAGGGCAGGCCCTCGCCGACGGCCGCGGGCGGGCGCGTCAGCGCCCAGGCCAGCGGCGTCCCGACGGCGACGACGAGGCAGGCGGCGAGCACCGCGGCCAGGCGCCGCGGGGTCGCCGCCGCACGGCGGTCGTCGCCTCCGGTGCTGCGTGCCACGGCCCCTCCGCCCTCGTCCGTCCGTCCGGTCGCGCTCGCGCGACCCCGTTCGTGGTGGTGCTCCCGGGCACTACCGGGGACGGTGCCCGACGTCGCGCGCGGGAGCGCGACGTCGGGCACCGGGTGCCGGTGGCCCGGGGTCGGTCGTCGGGCGACCGGCCCCCGGGTCCGACCTCTCGGGCGCCTCCGGCTCAGGCGCCCTGGTCGGCGCGACGACGGCGCACCATCGTCACCGACACGAGCACGGCACCGCCGGCGGCCAGCGCCGTCAGGGCCGTGAGGCCGGCCGGGAAGCCGGTGGAGGCGTCACCCAGCCCACTGGGCACGCCCGAGGGGTCGGAGCCCAGGTCGTCGACCGTCTGCACCGCGAGCGCCAGGTTCCCGGCCTCGGCCGAGCCCCAGGCGTAGACGATCGTCGAGGCGCCCTCGGCGACGGTCAGGTCGGTCGGGCCGATGGCCGTGGTGTCCGTCCCGGCGAGGTCCACCGCGGCGCTCACGGTGCCCGCCGCCGTCGTCAGCGACTCGCCGTCCGGGTTGGTGAGCCCGCTGATGATCACGGCGTCGTCCGCCAGCACGTCGACGGCCGGCGCGGCCGCCGTGTGGCGCACCGTCACCCGCCCCTCGCCCGCCGGCACGGCCGACGTGTCGTTGACGAAGGGCGTGAGCGTCGGGTCGCCGCTCTCGGTGAGGTGGGCCGCCACGGTGACGTTCCCACCGGCGGGCACCTCCACGCCGTCGGCGCTGATCACCGGGTCCACGCCCTCGACGCTCTCGGTGTCGGCCGGGTAGACCGCGAGGTCGTAGGAGCCGGCGGGCAGCTGCTGCGGGTCCGTGACGGTGCCGGGCTCGAAGTCGTCGAGGAGGCGCTCGCCGTTCGCGTAGACGTCGACGGGGGTGTCCGGGACGCCGTGGAACACCGTCACCGTGGCGGTGTCGCCGCTGCTCGACGCCGCGGCCGGCAGGCCGCCCAGGGCGACGAGGGCGCCGGCGGCGGTGACGGCGAGGGCGCGGCTGCGGACGCGGGACGTGGTGGTGGCCATGGGTGTCGCTCCTGTCGGTCGGTGCCCGGCGAAGGCCGCCGGGAGGTCTGACGGGCACTGGCACCCCTCCTTCCGACCGACCCCGCCCGCTGGATGCACAACCTCTGCACAATCTGTGGACCACTTCTGGCGCGGCCCGTGCCCCGATGGCCCCGAGGCCCCGGTCGTGGCCCGCGGCGCGTGAGAGGAGCATGAGAGCGCCGTGAGGGACCCGTGAGGGTCGGGACCTCCGGACAGCGCCGCGGCACCGGCGCCGCCACGGTGGTCACCATGACGACAGGACGCCTCCGGCAGCCCCGCTCCGCTCGCGCCCGGGCCCTCGCGCTGGCCGCCACCGCCCCCCTCGCTCTCGCCCTCGTCGCCTGCGGGGGTGCGGACGACGCCTCCGGCGGCGGTGCGCCGGCGAGCGCCACCGCCCCCGCGTCCGCGCCCTCCGGGCCGGGTGCGACCACCACCGGACCGGCGGACGCCGCCGACGACGAGGCGCCGGCCTCCCCGCAGGCCCCGGGCGCCACGACGTCCGACCCTGCACCGACGGGCGGAGAGCCGTCGGCCGACGCCGGGGCGCCCGCCGGCGTCCCGCCCTACACGGTCACCGAGACGGAGGAGGAGACGGAGGACGGCGTCCTGGAGGTCGACCTCGACGTCGACGTCCAGCGCGTCCTGACCGAGGACGAGGTCCGGGCCCTCGTCGCGGAGCTGCAGGTCGACCGCCCCGGCGAGGGCGACTACGACCTCAGCGTCAACTGCGGCGCCGCGAGCGACGACGACGACGTGGCTGAGGCCGAGTGGGCCGTCGGCGACGCCGCCCTCCGGGCGAGCGGCCTCGCGCAGGGGGAGGTCCGGGTCGAGCTCGAGGCCGACGCCCGCTGCGGCGCCGCCTGACGCCGGCGCGGTCGTCCCCTCAGCCGCGGGGGGCCGGGGCGTCGACCGAGAGCCGGTACCCCTGCCCGCGGACGGTGAGCACGACCCGCGGCCGGGACGGGTCGTGCTCGACCTTGGCCCGCAGCCGGTGGACGTGGACGTCGACGACGCGGACGTCCCCGAACCAGGTGCGCCCCCACACGCGCTCGAGCAGCTCCTCGCGGGAGAGGACCCGGCCGGGCTCGGCGGCCAGCTCGACCAGGAGCCGCTGCTCGGTGCGGGTGAGGGCCACGGGCTCCCCGCGCACCAGCACGTCCCCGCTGCCGGGGCGCACGACGACGTCGCCCAGCGGCACCTCCCGGGACGTCGGGACGGCGGTGGCCCGGCGCACGAGGGCGCGCACGCGGGCGGTCAGCTCCTTGGCCACGAAGGGCTTGGTGACGTAGTCGTCGGCGCCCGCCTCGAGACCGGCCACCACGTCGTGGCTGTCGTCGCGGGCGGACACCACGACGACGGGCACGAGGCTGCTCCGACGGACCTCCCGCAAGACCTCCAGGCCGTCGACGTCCGGCAGCCTCAGGTCGAGCAGGACCACGTCGACGTCGCGCTCGGCGAGCACGGCGAGGGCCTCGCCTCCCGTGCCCGCCGGCACGACGTCGAAGCCCTCCGAGCCGAGGACGAGGCTGATGACCCGGCGCAGGCCGGGGTCGTCCTCGACGACGAGAGCGGAGCGGGGCACCCCGGCAGTCTGACCGAGGTGCCCCGCTCGTGCGTGCCGGGCGCGCGCAGCGCCCGCGCCCTCAGATCAGCTGTCCTCCTCGACGCCGACGTCCACGGCGTCGGCCGAGAGGTAGGTCTGACCCTCCCACTCGGCGTAGAGCTCGTCGTCGAGGTCGACGCCCAGGTCGGCCTCGACCTCGGTGAGGACGAAGACCTCCTCCACGGTGCCGGACACGTCGACCTCCTGGTCCGGCTGGACCATCGAGGCGGTGTCGGACCCGGCGTCGACGACGAGGAGCGGCTCGAGGCCGCTGCCGTCGCCGGCGATGGTGAACGAGGTGTCGTCGAGGACCTCGTCCACGGACGCCGACAGGGTCACCTCCTGGCCGATGAGGTCGTCCTGCTGGTCCGCGTAGCTGGTGTCGTAGAGGCCGTCGTAGGCGTAGTCGCCCTCGCCGTCGACCTCGACCTCGCTCTCGGCCTCGTTGACGTCCTCGACGCTCGTGCCGTCCTCGTCGCCGGCCGTGTCGCCGCAGGCGCCGAGGCCCAGGGCGAGGGCGGCGGCGCCGCCGACGGCGACGAGGCCGCGCAGGGGGCGGCGGACGGCGGTGGTGCTGCGGGTGCGGGTGCGGGTGGTCATGGGTCCTCCTGTGGTCGTCGCGCCTGGCCGGTGGCTCGACCGCTCGCGCAGGTCGTGCGTCCGGGCCCGGGGCCCGTGGCCGGTGGGGAGCTGCTCTCCCCCGGCACGCCCTCGACCCTGGACGGCGACGCGCCCTCCCTCGCGCCAGGACGGCCCTGCGCGGCGTCCTGTCACGCGGCTGTCACACGAGGGGGCCGGAGATGACGAGATGACGGCGCGCGGGCGCGGACCCGGACGCGGGCGGGGGACGGCGACCGCGGCGAGCGCGCGCGTCAGCCGGGGGCGCCGCCCGGCTAGCGTCGGACCGGTGGACGGGGTGGGCGGTCGTCGGTCGCGGGCACGCCGCTCGAGTCCCCTGCGTCCCGTGCCGGCCGCCCTGGTCGGCGCCGGCGCCGCGCTCGTGCTCCTGGGCGCCCCGGCGGTGGTGGGGG
>NZ_JABEMA010000290.1 GCF_013004605.1 Pseudokineococcus marinus | reverse complement strand
CCGGCGCCCGCGTGGGGCTCGCCCGGGCGGGCCGGCCTGCTCGCCCGGGGCGCCGGCCACCGCCGTCACGTCCTCGTCCCGGTCTCCCCCGTCGGCCCCGAAGAACCAGTCGTCCCGCTGCACCACGTCGTCCCCGTCCCCCGTCGTCCCCCGTCGCCGCCCCGGAGGGCGCGTGCGCCGGGCAGTCTGCCCGCCCGACGCCCGGTGCGGGGCCGAGCGCCGTCCCCCGGTGGAGTGGTCCACGGGCGTGACCGTGCACGGTCACGCTCGTGGACGGCTCTCCGCAGCGTCCGTGTCAGGGCGTGCGGCGACGCCCCTCGAAGGGGGTCGAGAGGATGACGGTGGTGCGCGTGGCGACCGAGCCGGCCGTCCGGATCTCCGCGAGGACCTCCTCGAGGCGGCCCGGGGTCTCGGTGCGGACGAGGAGGACGTAGCTCTCCTCGCCGGCGACGGACCAGCAGGACTCGACCTCGGCCACCCGGGCGAGGCGCTCGGGGACGTCGTCGGGCGCGGCGGGGTCGAACGGCGTCACGGAGACGATGGCCGACAGCGGCAGGCCCAGGGCCTCGGCGTCGACGACGGCCGTGTAGCCGCGCAGGACGCCGCGCTGCTCGAGGCGGCGCACGCGCTGGTGCACGGTCGACGTCGGCAGCCCGACCTGCTTGCCCAGGTCGGTGTAGCTGAGGCGGCCGTCCGCGACGAGCGCGGCGACGACGGCGCGGTCGACGTCGTCGAGGTCCGGGCCGGGGAGCGAGGGCATGGCGGGGACCGTACCCAGCACCGCCACGGCGCCCGACGTCACCGGGCGCCGGGACCTGCTCGTCGCTCGCGACCGTGCACGGTCACGAGCGACGAGCAGGTCGGGTCCGGCGGTCCGCTCGGCTCAGGCCAGGACAGCGCCGCCCGACGCGGAGCCGACGAGCTTGGCGTACTTCGCGAGCACCCCGCGGGTGTAGCGCTGCGGCAGCGGCTGCCAGCCGTCGGCGCGGCGCTGGGCCAGCTCGGCGTCGTCGACGAGGACGTCGAGGGTCTTGGCCGTAACGTCGAGGCGGATGCGGTCGCCGTCGCGGACGAAGGCGATGGGACCGGCGTCGACGGCCTCGGGGGCGACGTGGCCGACGCACAGGCCCGTCGTGCCGCCGGAGAAGCGGCCGTCGGTGAGGAGCAGCACGTCCTTGCCGAGGCCGGCGCCCTTGATGGCGCCCGTGATGGCGAGCATCTCGCGCATGCCCGGGCCGCCCTTGGGGCCCTCGTAGCGGATGACGACGACGTCGCCGGCGCTGATGGTGCCGTCCTCGAGGGCGTCCATCGCGGCGCGCTCGCGGTCGAACACGCGGGCGGTGCCCTCGAAGACGTCCGACTCGAAGCCGGCCGACTTCACGACGGCGCCGCCGGGGGCGAGCGAGCCCTTGAGGACGGTGATGCCGCCGGTGCGGTGGATCGGGGCGTCCATCGCCCGGAGCACGGCGCCGTCGACGTCCGGGGGGGCGATGTCGGCCAGGTTCTCCGCCATCGTCTTCCCCGTCACCGTGAGGACGTCGCCGTGGAGCAGGCCGGCGTCGAGCAGCGCGCGCATGACGACGGGGACGCCGCCGACGCGGTCGACGTCGGTCATGACGTGGCGGCCGAAGGGCTTCACGTCGGCCAGGTGCGGCACCGTGCTGCCGATGCGGTCGAAGTCGTCGAGCGTGAGGTCCACCTCCGCCTCGTTGGCGATGGCGAGCAGGTGCAGGACGGCGTTGGTCGAGCCGCCGAAGGCCATGACGACGGCGATGGCGTTCTCGAACGCCTCCTTCGTCATGATGTCGCGGGCGGTGATGCCCCGCTCCAGCAGGCCGACGACCGCGGCGCCGGACCGGCGGGCGAAGCCGTCGCGGCGGCGGTCGGTGGCGGGCGGCGCGGCCGAGCCGGGCAGCGACATGCCGAGCGCCTCGGCGGCGCTGGCCATGGTGTTGGCCGTGTACATGCCGCCGCAGGCGCCCTCGCCGGGGCAGATGGCGCGCTCGATGGCGTCGACGTCCTCGCGGCTCATGAGCCCGCGCGAGCAGGCCCCGACCGCCTCGAAGGCGTCGATGATGGTCACCTGCTTCTCGCTGCCGTCGGACAGCTTGGCGACGCCGGGCAGGATCGAGCCGGCGTAGAGGAAGACGCTGGCGAGGTCGAGGCGCGCGGCCGCCATGAGCATGCCCGGCAGCGACTTGTCGCAGCCGGCCAGCAGCACCGAGCCGTCGAGGCGCTCGGCCTGCATGACGGTCTCGACGCTGTCGGCGATGACCTCGCGGCTCACGAGCGAGAAGTGCATGCCCTCGTGGCCCATGGAGATGCCGTCGGAGACCGAGATGGTGCCGAACTCGAGCGGGTAGCCCTGCGCGGCGTGGACGCCGTCCTTGACCGACTTCGCGAGCCGGTCGAGGGAGAGGTTGCACGGCGTGATCTCGTTCCACGAGCTCGCGACGCCGATCTGGGGCTTGGCGAAGTCGTCGTCGCCCATCCCGACGGCGCGGAGCATGCCGCGCGAGGCCGTGGCCTCGAGCCCGTCGGTGACCTGGCGGCTGCGCGGCTTCCGGTCGACCCCCGCGGCGGCGGGGGTCGTGGTGGAGCTGCTGCGCTCGGGTGCCTGCGTCATGCCGCGGAGTGTAGGAGCGCCCGTCCCGGGGCCCTGGCGGGCGTCCGCCCTGCGGTCCGGGGCCGTCAGGCCCCGCGGACGACGTTCTCGAGCGGCTCCCCGGCGGCGAGCGCCGCCAGCTGGCGGCGCAGGAGCGCGACGACGCGCGGGCGCATGGCGTCCGTCGCGCCGCCGACGTGGGGCGTGACGATCGCGCCGGGAAGCCGCCACAGGGGGTGGTCGGGCGGCAGCGGCTCGGGGTCGGTGACGTCGAGCGCGGCCCGCAGGCGCCCGGCGGCGACCTCGGCCACGAGCGCGTCGGTGTCGACGACGGGCCCGCGGGCGACGTTGACGACGACGGCGCCGTCGGGCAGCGCGGCCAGCACCCCGGCGTCCACGAGGCCGCGCGTCCCGTCGGTCAGGGGGACGGCGAGGACGAGGGCGTCCGCCCGCTGCAGCAGCGCGCCCAGCTCGTCGACGCCGTGGACGGGCCCCAGGTCGTCGGTGCGGGCGCGGCTGGCGACGCGGACGACGTCGACCTCGAAGGGCCGCAGCCGGCGCACGACGGCGTCGCCGATGCCGCCCGCCCCGAGGACGAGGACCGTGCGGCCCGCGAGCCCGGGCCGCAGGCCCTCCGGCCCGCGCCAGCGGCCCTCCTGGGCGTCGCGGACGGCGTCGTCGATGCGGCGGACGCTCGCGAGCAGCAGCGCCAGGGCGATCTCGGCCGTGCCCGCGTCGTGGGCGCCGGCCGCGGAGGCCAGCGTGACGCCGTCGGGGACGTGCGCCGCGACGGCGTCGACCCCGGTCGTCTGCGTCTGCACGACGCGCAGGGCCGGCAGGTCGCCGAGCGAGCCCAGCGCGGCCGGTGACCCGTGGTAAGGCAGGACCACGAGCGCCAGGCGCTCGACCTGCTCGGCGGTCATCTGCTCGACCGCGGGGCGGGCGACGTCCCAGACGACCGCCTCCACGTCAGCGGCCCCGTCCGTCCTGCCGTCCTCGCCGACGAGGGGGACGCCCACCTCGCGGGCGAGCGCGGCCTCGGGCAGGGACACGAGCGGTCGACGGGCCATGCCCCCATCGTGGCGGGGCGGCGCTGCGGCGGCGCGGTGGCGGGAGGCGGCAGCGCCGTCCTCCGCCCGCTGCCCCCGGTCGGGTGGCCCGCCGGGGATCACGCGGGCGCGCCCGGTCGTTGTCCCCCCATGGCCGCACAC
>NZ_JABEMA010000029.1 GCF_013004605.1 Pseudokineococcus marinus | reverse complement strand
CGTGAGCGACAGCGCCCTCCTCCGCCCCGACGCCGCGGCCGCCGACACGGGCGAGGACCCGCTCGTCGCGCCGCCCCTGGAGGCCGACGCCGCGCCGCCCCACGCCCCCGGTGACGGCGGCCCGCGCCCGCGGCTCCTGCTCGTCGACGGCCACTCGATGGCCTACCGCGCCTTCTTCGCCCTGCCCGTGGAGAACTTCTCGACGACGACGGGCCAGGTCACCAACGCCGTCTACGGCTTCACGTCGATGCTCATCAACGTCCTGCGCGACGAGGCGCCCACGCACGTCGCCGTGGCCTTCGACGTGTCCCGCGACACCTTCCGCGCCCAGGAGTACGCCGAGTACAAGGCGGGCCGCGCCAAGACGCCCACGGAGTTCTCCGGGCAGGTGGGCCTCGTCAAGGAGGTCCTCGCCGCGTTGCGCGTGCCCGTCGTGGAGAAGGAGGGCTTCGAGGCGGACGACGTCATCGCCACCCTCGCGACGCAGGCCCGCGCGCAGGGCTTCGAGGTGCTCGTGTCCACGGGCGACCGCGACGCGCTGCAGCTCGTGGACGAGGCCACCACCGTGCTCTACCCGCGCAAGGGCGTCTCCGACCTCGTGCGGATGACCCCCGACGCCGTCGAGGAGAAGTACGGCGTGCGCCCCCAGCGCTACCCCGACCTGGCGGCGCTCGTCGGCGAGACGAGCGACAACCTCCCGGGCGTGCCCGGCGTCGGGCCGAAGACGGCCGCCAAGTGGCTGGCCGCGCACGACGGCCTCGACGGCGTCGTCGCCCACGTCGACCGGATCACGGGCAAGGCCGGCCAGTCGCTGCGCGACCACCTCGACCAGGTGCTGCGCAACCGCCGGCTCAACCAGCTCGTCGCCGACCTCGACCTGCCCGTCGTCGTCGACGACCTCGTCGTCGCGGCGTGGGACCGCGAGGAGGTCCACCGCGTCTTCGACTCCCTCGAGTTCCGCGTCCTGCGCGACCGCCTCTTCGCCACCCTCACGGCCCCCGAGCCGGAGGCGGAGGAGGGCTTCAGCGTCACCGTCGAGCGGCCGCGCGGGGCGGAGGTCGGCGCGTGGCTGTCCGCCCGCGGGCCGGAGCTCGTGGGCCTGCACGTGCTCGGGCGCTGGGGCGCCGGCTCCGGCCTGGCCACCGCCGTGGCGCTGGCGTCGGCCGACGGCGCGACGGCGTGGCTGCCCCTCGGCGGCGACGGCGAGGACGAGGGAGCGCTCGACGACGAGGGCCGCGCCGCGCTGGCCGCGTGGCTGGCGGACGCCGGGCGCCCCAAGGTGCTCCACGACGCGAAGGGCCCGCTGCAGGCGCTCGCGGGCGCGGGCCTCCCGCTGGCGGGTCTGGTCGACGACACCGCTCTGGCCGCCTACCTGTGCCGGCCCGACCAGCGCTCCTACGACCTGGCCGACCTCTCGGTGCGCCACCTGCACCGCGAGCTGCGCGCCGAGGAGCCGGAGGCGCCCGCCGAGGACCAGCTGTCGCTCGACGTCGACGGGGACGGCCCGCCCGACCCGGCGCCCGCGGCGGCCGTGCGCGCGGCCGCCGTCGTGGAGCTCTCCTCCGTCCTCGCCGCCGAGCTGGCCGAGCGGGGCGGCACCGCCCTGCTCGCCGAGCTCGAGCTGCCCCTCGTCGGCGTGCTGGCCCGCATGGAGGCGCGCGGCGTGGCCGCGGACCGCGGCCACCTCGAGGCGCTCGAGCAGCAGTTCGCCGCGGCGGTCGAGGAGCAGGCGGAGGCGGCGTACGCCGTCATCGACCGCCGCGTGAACCTCGGCTCGCCGAAGCAGCTGCAGGAGGTCCTCTTCGACCAGCTCGGGATGCCGAAGACCAAGCGCATCAAGACCGGGTACACGACGGACGCGGAGGCGCTGGCCGACCTGCTCGTCAAGACCGACGGGCAGCCCGGCAGCGGCTTCCTCGTGCACCTGCTCGCCCACCGCGACGTCAGCCGGCTGCGGCAGACGGTCGAGGGCCTGCTCAAGACGGTGGCGCCCGACGGGCGCATCCACACCACGTACCAGCAGACCATCGCGGCCACGGGACGGCTGTCGTCGACCGACCCGAACCTCCAGAACATCCCCATCCGCACCGAGGAGGGCCGCCGGATCCGGCAGGCCTTCGTCGTCGGCGAGGGCTACGAGAGCCTGCTGACGGCCGACTACAGCCAGATCGAGATGCGGATCATGGCGCACCTGTCCGGCGACGAGGGGCTCGTGGAGGCCTTCCGGTCGGGGGAGGACCTGCACTCCTTCGTCGGCAGCCGCGTCTTCGAGGTCGAGCCGGCGGAGGTCACGCCGGCCATGCGCAGCAAGATCAAGGCGATGTCCTACGGCCTGGCCTACGGCCTGTCGGCCTTCGGGCTCTCCCGCCAGCTGCGGATCGGCGTCGACGAGGCCCGCGGGCTCATGGACGACTACTTCGAGCGCTTCGGCGGCGTGCGCGACTACCTGCGCGGCGTCGTCGACGCCGCGCGGACCACGGGGTACACGGAGACCATCCTCGGTCGCCGCCGCTACCTGCCCGACCTCACGAGCGACAACCGGCAGCGGCGCGAGATGGCCGAGCGCATGGCGCTCAACGCGCCGATCCAGGGGTCGGCGGCCGACGTCATCAAGGTCGCCATGCTCGGCGTCGAGCAGGCGCTCGCCGAGCAGGGCCTGCGCTCGCGGATGCTGCTGCAGGTCCACGACGAGCTCGTGCTCGAGGTGGCGCCGGGGGAGCGCGAGGCCCTCGAGGCGCTCGTGCGCGCACAGATGGGCGGCGCCGCGGAGCTCAGCGTCCCGCTCGACGTGTCCGTCGGCGTCGGGACGTCGTGGCACGAGGCGGGCCACTGAGGCACCGGCCCCGGCGCGGCGGCCCGGCGGCGAGGTCCGGCGACCGGCGGGGTCAGCCCGGCAGGTCGCAGACGAAGACGGCCGTGCCCGGCAGGACCCGCCCGCGCAGCGCGCTCCAGCCGCCCCAGACCACGTCGCGGCCGGCGGGCCAGCGCGGCTCGACGAGGTCGACGAGGCGGAAGCCCGCGCCGACGACCTCGCGGACGCGCTGTCCGAGCGTGCGGTGGTGCTCGGCGTACAGGACCTCGCCGTCCTCGCCCGTCTCGGCGTACGGCGTGGTGTCGAAGTACGAGCTCGTGACGACCAGCCCGGCCTCGCCCGGGTCGTCGGGGAACGCCCAGCGCACCGGGTGGGTCAGGCTGAAGACCCACCGGCCGCCGGGACGCAGCACGCGGGCCACCTCGGCGTGCACGCGCTCGGGCTCGGCCGTGAAGGGCAGCGCGCCGTAGGCGGACACCGCCAGGTCCACCGACGCGTCGGCCAGCGGGAGGCGCGCGGCGTCGGCCTGCACGAGCGCGACCGCGGGGTCGGCGCGACGCCCCTGCGCCAGCATCCCGGCCGAGAGGTCGAGGCCGACGACCTCGGCGCCCTCGTCGGCCAGCCACCGGCTGCCCTGCGCCGCCCCGCAGCCGACCTCCAGCACCCGTCGGCCGCGGACGTCGCCGAGCAGGCGCGCGTCCGCCTCGCGCAGCCCCTCGGGGCCCCACACGAGCTCGCGGTCGCCCAGGTGCTCGCCGTGCTCGGCGAGGTAGCCGGGCGCCGCCTCGTCCCACCAGCCGCGGTTGGCGCGCACGGACGCCGCCGCACCGACGTCGCGGTAGCCGGCCGCGGCGAGCGCGCTGCGCACCGCCGGTCCGGCCGCGGGGGAGGGGGCGTCCACCTCGGGGTCCATCCCGCGATGCTCGCGCACCGCGGGCGGCACGGGGACCACCGCGGCACCGCCGCCGACCGCCCCGGGACGGCGGCCAGGGCCGTCGCCGTCCCCCTTTGACCCCCCGGAGAACGCCCGCGTACTCTTGACGGGCGCGCGTCCAGCGCGCGGCACACGTCCTCCTCGCAGCGGATCGGCCCGACCGGCCCGCGGCGCCGATGTCGCGGTCCGCGCCGGTCGAGCGCAGGACCTGACCACGAGGTGGTGCCGCGCAGCGCGGGGCCGCCCCTCATCCCCCGCCCGCATCGGAGCCCGACGACTTCATGACCACCACCACCGAGCGCACGACCACGCCGCCGCAGGTCGCGATCAACGACATCGGCACGGCCGAGGACTTCCTCGCCGCGATCGACGCGACCATCAAGTACTTCAACGACGGCGACATCGTCAGCGGCACGATCGTCAAGGTCGACCGTGACGAGGTGCTCCTCGACATCGGCTACAAGACCGAGGGCGTCATCCCCTCGCGCGAGCTGTCGATCAAGCACGACGTCGACCCCAACGAGGTCGTCGGCGTCGGCGACGAGGTCGAGGCCCTGGTCCTCCAGAAGGAGGACAAGGAGGGCCGGCTCATCCTGTCCAAGAAGCGCGCCCAGTACGAGCGCGCCTGGGGCACGATCGAGCGCATCAAGGACGAGGAGGGTGTCGTCACCGGCACCGTCATCGAGGTCGTCAAGGGCGGCCTCATCCTCGACATCGGGCTGCGAGGCTTCCTGCCCGCCTCCCTCGTCGAGATGCGCCGCGTCCGCGACCTGCAGCCCTACGTGGGCCAGGAGCTCGAGGCGAAGATCATCGAGCTCGACAAGAACCGCAACAACGTCGTCCTCTCGCGCCGCGCGTGGCTCGAGGAGACGCAGTCGGCGGTCCGCCACAACTTCCTGCAGACCCTGCAGAAGGGCCAGGTCCGCTCCGGCGTCGTGTCGTCGATCGTCAACTTCGGCGCCTTCGTCGACCTGGGCGGCGTGGACGGGCTCGTGCACGTCTCCGAGCTGTCCTGGAAGCACATCGACCACCCCTCCGAGGTCGTCGAGGTCGGTCAGCAGGTCACCGTCGAGGTCCTCGACGTCGACATGGACCGCGAGCGGGTCTCCCTGTCGCTGAAGGCGACGCAGGAGGACCCGTGGCAGCAGTTCGCCCGCACGCACGCCATCGGGCAGGTCGTGCCGGGCCGCGTCACCAAGCTCGTCCCCTTCGGCGCCTTCGTGCGCGTGGAGGAGGGCATCGAGGGCCTGGTCCACATCTCCGAGCTGGCCGTGCGCCACGTCGAGGTGCCGGAGCAGATCGTCGGCGTCGGCGACGAGATCTTCGTCAAGGTCATCGACATCGACCTCGAGCGTCGGCGCATCTCGCTGTCCCTCAAGCAGGCGAACGAGGGCGTCGACCCGAGCAGCGACGACTTCGACCCGTCGCTCTACGGCATGGCGCAGGAGTACGACGAGGCGGGGAACTACAAGTACCCCGAGGGCTTCGACCCCGAGACGAACGAGTGGCTCGAGGGCTTCGAGACCCAGCGCGAGGAGTGGGAGCGGCAGTACGCCGAGGCCCAGGCGCGCTGGGAGGCCCACAAGGCGCAGGTCTCGGCGGCCAGCCAGGCCGAGGCAGAGGCCGTCACCGCGGGCGACGCCCCGGCGACGTCCTACTCCTCGGGCGGCCCGTCGTCCTCCGACCGCGGCGACCGCGCGGACCGCGACGAGCGCGGCTCCTCCTCCCCGGCGCCCTCCTCGGGCGGCGGCGAGGGCACGCTGGCCTCCGACGAGGCCCTCGCGGCCCTGCGCGAGAAGCTCACCGGCGCCGGCAGCTGACGCTCCGGCACCACCGCACCACCGCACCACCGCACCACCGCACGGCCCGAGGGGGCCCGGCGCTCCGGCGCCGGGCCCCCTCGGCGCGTCCGGGCCGCTCCCACGAGCGACCGGCCCATCCGCTCCGGGCGGCGCCTAGGGTCGGCGGCGTGCTGAGGGTGGGTCTGACGGGCGGGACCGGGGCGGGCAAGAGCACGGCGGCGCGCCGCCTGGCCGCGCTGGGGGCCGTGGTCGTCGACGCGGACGCGCTGGCCCGCGAGGTCGTCGCCCCGGGCAGCCCGGGCCTCGCCGCCGTCGCCCGCGAGTTCGGCGAGGGCGTCCTCGGCCCCGACGGCGCCCTCGACCGGCCCGCGCTCGGCGCCGTGGTCTTCGCGGACGCCGGCCGCCGCCGGGCGCTCGAGGCCATCACCCACCCGCTCGTGCGGGCACGCCGCGACGAGCTCGTGGCGGCCGCCCCGGCGGACGCCGTCGTCGTCGACGACATCCCCCTCCTCGTCGAGACCGGCCGCGGCGCGGAGTGGCCCCTCGTCGTCGTCGTCCACGCCCCGCTCGAGGTGCGGGTGCGCCGGCTCGTCGAGGGCCGCGGCCTGGCCGAGGACGACGCCCGCCGCCGGGCCGCCTCGCAGGCCTCCGACGAGGAGCGCCGCGCGGCCGCCGACGTCGTGCTCGACAACTCGCGGGCGGCGGCCGACCTCGAGCGGGGCGTCGACGCCCTGTGGCGCGAGCGGCTCGTGCCCTTCGAGGCGCACCTGCGGGCGGGGGAGCGGGCGCCGCGGCCTGACCACGCGGTCCTCGTGCCCTACGACCCGACCTGGCCGGCGCAGGCGGAGCGGCTGCTGGCGCGCGTGCGGCGGGCGGCGGGGGACCGGGCGCTCTCGGTCGAGCACGTCGGGTCGACGGCGGTGCCGGGACTGGCGGCGAAGGACGTCCTCGACGTGCAGGTGGTCACCCGCGACCTGGCCACCGCGGGCGCCGTCGCGGACGACCTGCGGGCCGCGGGTCTCGTGCGCCCGCCGGGGGAGTGGTGGGACGAGCGGCCCGACGGGAGCCGGCTGCCGAAGGCCTTCGCGGCGGAGGCCGACGCCGGGCGCCCCGTGAACTGCCACGTGCGCCCGGCGGGCGGCCAGACGGGGGACGTCCTCGCCCTGCGGGACCTCCTGCGCCGGGACGCCGGCGAGCGGGAGGCGTACGCGGCGCTCAAGGCGCGGCTGGCCGCGGAGCCCCACGGCTCCGTCGACGAGTACGCGAGCCGCAAGGGGCCCTGGATCGCCGCCGCGCTCGAGCGGTCCCGCGCGGGCCGGTAGCAGGCGCCGGGTCGGCGAGCGCCGGGCCGGCGTCGGGGCCCTCCTCCCGGGGCCGCTGTCGGTGGGCGGGCCTACCGTTGACCCCATGAGACCGGTGACCGACCTGCAGCGGCGCGTCGCCCCCTTCGAGGTGGTGTCGGAGTACTCGCCGAGCGGCGACCAGCCGACGGCCATCGCCGAGCTCGCGCGGCGCGTCGAGGCGGGGGAGAAGGACGTCGTCCTCCTCGGCGCCACGGGCACCGGCAAGTCCGCGACCACGGCGTGGATGATCGAGAAGCTCCAGCGGCCGACCCTCGTCATGGCGCCCAACAAGACCCTCGCGGCGCAGCTGGCCAACGAGTTCCGCGAGCTGCTGCCGAACAACGCCGTCGAGTACTTCGTGTCGTACTACGACTACTACCAGCCCGAGGCGTACGTCCCGCAGACGGACACCTACATCGAGAAGGACTCGTCGATCAACGACGAGGTCGAGCGGCTGCGGCACTCGGCCACCAACTCGCTCCTCACCCGCCGCGACGTCGTCGTCGTGGCCTCCGTGTCCTGCATCTACGGCCTGGGGACGCCCCAGGAGTACGTCGACCGGATGGCGCGCCTGCACGTCGGCCAGCAGGTCGACCGCGACGAGCTGCTCCGCCGCTTCGTCGGGATGCAGTACACCCGCAACGACCTCGCCTTCACCCGGGGCACCTTCCGCGCCAAGGGCGACACGGTCGAGATCATCCCCGTGTACGAGGAGCTCGCGCTCCGCATCGAGTTCTTCGGCGACGAGATCGAGTCGCTCTACACGCTCAACCCGCTCACCGGCGAGGTCGTCGCCGAGGAGCAGGAGATGTACGTCTTCCCCGCCACCCACTACGTCGCCGGGCCCGAGCGCATGGAGCGCGCCATCGCCTCGATCGAGGCGGAGCTGGCGGGGCGCCTCGCCGAGATGGAGCAGCAGGGCAAGCTCCTCGAGGCGCAGCGGCTGCGGATGAGGACCACCTACGACATCGAGATGATGCGCCAGGTCGGCTCCTGCTCCGGCATCGAGAACTACTCCCGGCACGTCGACGGCCGCGAGCGCGGCACGGCCCCCAACACGCTGCTCGACTACTTCCCCGAGGACTTCCTCCTCGTGCTCGACGAGAGCCACGTGACGGTGCCGCAGATCGGGGCCATGTACGAGGGCGACATGTCCCGCAAGCGCACGCTCGTCGACCACGGCTTCCGCCTGCCCAGCGCCATGGACAACCGACCGCTCAAGTGGGAGGAGTTCCTCGAGCGCATCGGCCAGACGGTGTACCTGTCGGCGACGCCGGGCGCCTACGAGCTGGGTCGGGGCGACGGCTACGTCGAGCAGATCATCCGGCCCACCGGGCTCGTCGACCCCGAGGTCGTCGTCAAGCCCACGAAGGGCCAGATCGACGACCTGCTGGAGGAGATCCGCCGCCGCACCGAGAAGGACGAGCGCGTCCTCGTCACCACGCTGACGAAGAAGATGGCCGAGGACCTCACCGACTACCTGCTGGAGCACGGCGTCCAGGTGCGCTACCTGCACTCCGAGGTCGACACGCTCCGCCGGGTGGAGCTCCTGCGCGAGCTGCGCCAGGGCGAGTTCGACGTCCTCGTCGGCATCAACCTGCTGCGCGAGGGCCTCGACCTCCCGGAGGTCTCCCTCGTCAGCATCCTGGACGCCGACAAGGAGGGGTTCCTGCGCAGCGGCACCTCGCTCATCCAGACCATCGGACGCGCGGCCCGCAACGTCTCCGGGCAGGTGCACATGTACGCCGACACGGTGACGCCGTCGATGGCGCTGGCCATCGACGAGACCAACCGCCGCCGCGAGGTGCAGCTCGCCTACAACCGCGAGCACGGCATCACGCCGACCGCCCTGCGCAAGAAGATCCGCGACATCACCGACATGCTCGCCCGCGAGGACGCCGACACGGCGGCCCTCCTCGGCGGTGCCGGCCGCCAGCAGTCGCGCGGCAAGACGCCGGTGCCCGGCATGGCGTCGCGCGGGGGCGACGACGACGGCCGGCGCGAGCGGCTGGCGGCCATGCCGGCGGCGGAGCTGTCCGACCTCATCCAGCAGCTCACCGACCAGATGCACGCCGCCGCCACGGAGCTGCAGTTCGAGCTGGCCGGCCGGCTGCGCGACGAGATCGGCGACCTCAAGAAGGAGCTGCGGGGGATGCAGGCCGCCACCGCCTGACTGCCCCTCCCTGCCGGGAGGGCGGGCGCGCGGCGCTCTGGGGACCCGCCCGGCGCGTCGCGGTGGACCGGCTTGGCGCCCCCGCGGCCGCGGCCCCATACTCGCGGGGTCGAGGAGGGGAGTATCCCTGCGCGACGGTCTCGTCATCACGACGCCTCCCCGGCCCGCCGGCGGCGCTCCGGGGCCGTCGGTCCGCGCCGCGAGGCGGCCGGGCGGGAGAGACCTCCGGTCGAGCAGCTCTGCCAACCGGAGGAACCATGGACGTGCCCTTCTACGTGTGGGCGATCACCGTCGCCGGCATCGTCGCGATGATCGCGTACGACTTCGTCGTGCACGTGCGGACGCCGCACAGCCCCAGCATCAAGGAGGCCGCCGTCTGGTCGGCGGCCTACATCGGCATCGCCGTCCTCTTCGGCCTCGGCGTCCTGGTCGTCTCGGGGAGCACCTTCGGCGGGGAGTACTTCGCCGGCTACATCACCGAGAAGAGCCTGTCGGTCGACAACCTCTTCGTCTTCGTGCTCATCATGAGCAGCTTCGCGGTGCCCCGGGAGTACCAGCAGAAGGTGCTCCTCATCGGCATCGCCCTGGCGCTCGTCTTCCGCACGATCTTCATCGCCGCGGGGACGGCGGTCATCGAGAACTTCGCCTGGGTCTTCTACATCTTCGGCGCCTTCCTCATCTACACGGCGTGGGTGCAGGCCAAGGCGGGCCGCACGGACTCCCACGCGGACGACGAGTTCGAGGAGAACGCCGTCCTGCGCCTGGCCCGACGGGTGCTGCCGACGACGGACGAGTACCACGGCGACAAGTTCACGACGAAGGTCGACGGCAAGCGCCTCGTCACGCCGCTGCTCATCGTCATGATCGCCATCGGCAGCGCCGACCTGCTCTTCGCCGTGGACTCGATCCCCGCGATCTTCGGGCTGACCCAGGAGCCGTACCTCGTCTTCACGGCCAACGCCTTCTCGCTCCTCGGGCTGCGCCAGCTCTACTTCCTCATCGACGGGCTGCTCGACCGCCTCGTCTACCTGCACTACGGCCTCGCCGCGATCCTCGGCTTCATCGGCGTGAAGCTGCTGCTCCACGCCCTCCACGAGAACGAGCTGCCCTTCATCAACGGCGGCGAGCACGTGCCCGTGTGGGAGGTCCCCACGTGGCTGTCGCTGCTCTTCATCGTCGTCGCCCTCGGCATCACGACGGTCCTCTCGCTGCGGGAGAACAAGCGCACGGCGGCCCGGGCCGACGCCGACGAGGCCGGGGCGAACCGACCGACGGAGGCGCCGTCGGCCACCCGGCGGCCGGTGGGCGAGGGCCAGCGCGAGGGCGGTGCGCTCGACGAGGTCCCGGACGACACCCCGGCGGGCGCCGGCGGGCGTGACGGCCGCGAGGGTCGCGACGCATGAGCGTCCCCGCCTGGGTGTGGGGCGCGACGATCGCCGCGGCGGTCCTCTTCCTCACGGCGGACGTGCTGCTGAGCCGACGCCGCCCGCACGTCCCGAGCACGCGGGAGAGCGCCCTGCACCTGGCGGGCTTCGTGGCCGCCGCCGTGGTCTTCGGCCTCGGCGTCTGGTGGTTCGGCGGCGGTCAGGCGGCGGGGGAGTTCTTCGCCGGCTGGCTCACCGAGTACTCGCTGTCCGTCGACAACCTCTTCGTCTTCCTGCTGATCTTCCGGCGCTTCGCCGTGCCGAAGGAGCTCCAGCAGAACGCGCTCCTCATCGGCATCGTGCTGGCGCTCGTGCTGCGGGCCGCCGTCATCGCCGTCGGGGCGGGCCTCATCGCCGCCTTCAGCTGGGTGTTCTTCCTCTTCGGCGCCTTCCTCCTCTTCACCGCCGTGCAGCTGGTGCGCGGCAGCGGCGAGGACGACGACGAGTTCGAGGAGAACCGGCTCGTCCGGCTCGTGCGGCGGGTGCTGCCCGTGACGGAGGACTTCCGCGGCCCGACGCTCGTCGTGCGGGAGGCGGGGCGCCGCGCCATCACGCCGATGCTCCTCGTCCTCGTGGCCCTCGGGACGACGGACCTGCTCTTCGCCCTCGACTCCATCCCGGCGATCTTCGGGCTGACGTCGGACCCCTACATCGTCCTGACGGCCAACATCTTCGCCCTCATGGGGCTGCGCCAGCTCTTCTTCCTCGTCGGCGACCTGCTGAAGAAGCTCGTCTTCCTCGACATCGGGCTGGCCGTGCTCCTGGCGTTCGTCGGCGTCAAGCTCATCCTCGAGGCGCTGCACGAGAACTCGCTGCCCTTCCTCAACGGCGGCGAGCCGGTGGAGTGGGCGCCGGTCGTCCCGATCTGGCTCTCGCTGACGGCCATCGTCGTCATCCTCGGGACGACCGCGGTCGTCTCGCTCGCCGTCAGCCGTCGCCGCGAGCGGGCCGCCGCCCGCGGCTGACGGGTGCGGGCCGCCGCCCCGCACCGAGCGCGGTGTGGCCACGGCGCGCCGAGCCAGTGCCCGGAGCGCCGCCCCGTCGGACGCGGACCCGGCCGTGCGCGGGCGCCTCAGGAGCCCCCGGTCACCGGCTCCCGGTCACCGGCTCCGCTCCATCGGCTCTCCGTCACCAGCCCCGGGCGCGCCAGTCGGCGAGGGAGGGCCGCTCGGCCCCGAGCGTCGTCGGCTCGCCGTGGCCGGGGAGGACCTCGGTGCGGTCGGGCAGGACGGCGAAGATCCGCTGCTCCACGTCGTCGAGCAGGCGGGTGAAGCGCCCGGCGTCCCCGCCCGTGGCCCCGACGCCGCCGGGGAAGAGGCCGTCGCCGGTGAGGGCGAGCACGCGGCCGCCCGGGTCGTGCAGCACCAGGGCGACGGAGCCGGGGGTGTGGCCCCGCAGCCCGACGACGTCGAGCCGCAGCTCGCCCACCGCGACGACGTCGCCGTGGCGCAGGAGGACGTCCGCGGGCACGGGGAGGTCGGCGGCGTCCTCGGCCCCCACGAGCACCTGCGCGCCCGTGGCCGCCACGACGTCCGGGAGCGCGCGGTGGTGGTCCCAGTGGCCGTGCGTCGTCACGACGGCGTCGACGCGCCCGTCCGCGAGGGCGAGCAGCCGGGGGGCGTCGTCGGCGGCGTCGACGAGCAGCCGCCGGCCCGTCGCCGCGCACTCCAGCAGGTAGCAGGCGTTGTCCATCGCCGACACCCGCGCGGAGGACAGCCGGGCGGCGACGAGCCCGTCGGCCACCAGCCCGTCGGACGGGGCCCCGTCCGTCACCGCCGTCCCCCGGGCGTGCAGTCGCCCAGCGCGTCGGCCGCCCGCACCAGTGCGAGGTGGGACAGGGCCTGGGGCACGTTGCCGGCCTGGCGCCCGGCCCCGGTGTCGTACTCCTCCGACAGCAGGCCCAGGTCGCTGCTGCAGGCGAGGCAGCGCTCCATGAGCGCGTGGGCGTCGTCGACGCGCCCGCTGCGCGCGTACTGCTCCACGAGCCAGAAGGAGCAGGCGAGGAAGGGGTGCTCGTCGCCGGCCAGGCCGTCGAGGCCCGGGCCGGTGTCGTAGCGGAGGACGAGGCCGTCGCGCAGGAGGTCCTCCTCGATGGCGGCGACCGTCCCGAGCATGCGCGGGTCGTCGGCGGCGACGAAGCCCACCTGGGGGAGCATGAGGAGCGAGGCGTCGACCTGCGGGGAGCCGTAGACCTGCGTGTACGTGCCGCGGCCGGCGTCCCAGCCGTGCTCCTCGACCTCGGCGCGCACCTGCTCGCGCAGCTCCTCCCACCGCTCCGCCGGCCCCTCCATGCCCCCCTCGCGCACCGCCCGCACGCCCCGGTCGAGCGCGGCCCAGACCATGACGCGCGAGTGGGTGAAGTGCTGGAGCTCGCCCCGCATCTCCCAGATGCCGTGGTCCTTGCGCTGCCAGTGCTCCTCGACGAAGCCGAGGAGCGCGCGCTGGAGCGGCCAGGAGAACTGGTCCTCGGCGACGCCCTCGCGGCGCGCCCGGTCGAGCGCCACGAGCACCTCGCCGAGGACGTCGGCCTGGTACTGGTCGACGGCGCCGTTGCCGGTGCGCACCGGCCGCGACCCCTCGTACCCGGGCAGGTGGTCGTGCTCGCGCTCCGGGAGCTCCCGCTCGCCCGCGATGCCGTACATGATCTGCACGTCCTCCGGCTCCCCGGCGACCGCTCGCAGCAGCCACCGGCGCCACCCCTCGGCCTCCTCGCGGTAGCCGTGCGTGAGGAGCGCCTCGAGGGTCAGGGCGGCGTCGCGCAGCCACACGTAGCGGTAGTCCCAGTTGCGCTCGCCGCCGAAGTCCTCGGGCAGGGACGTGGTGGCCGCCGCGACGATGCCGCCGGTGTCGGCGTGCGTGAGAGCGCGCAGGACGAGCAGGGAGCGGCGCACGGCGAGGGGGTGGTGCTCGCCCGGGTCGGCGCGGTCGGCCCAGTCCTGCCACCACGCCGTCGTCGCCGCCAGGCGGTCGCCGACGTCGAGGCGCCGCGGGACGTCCCGGTAGGAGGGGTACCACGTGAGGCCGACGTCGTGCTGCTCGTCGGCCGCCTGGTCCCACTCGCCGGCGTGGCGGTGGTCGGAGGCCGTCGGCATGGGCCCGCCGCGCAGCAGGAAGGCGTCGGGTCCGGCCACCGCGAGCAGGCCCTCGAGGCCGTCGGGGTCGGTGACCCGCCGCACCCACGGCACCGTCTTGGCGTAGTCGGGCCGGATGACGAGCTCCTGGCGCATCCGTACCACGCCCTCCACGCCCTCCACGCGGCGCACGAGGTCGGCGCGCTGGTCGTTGGTGGGCATGAAGTCGACGACCCGCACGACCCCGGTCGACGTCGTCCACGTCGTCTCGAGGACGAAGGAGTCGCCGACGTAGCGTCGCTCGCACGTCGCGTCGCCGTCCGCGGGCCGCAGCAGCCAGCGCCCGTGCTCGGGACCGCCGAGGACGGCGCTGAAGACCGCGGGGGAGTCGTAGCGGGGCAGGCAGAGCCAGTCGACGCTCCCGTCCCGGCCTACGAGGGCGGCGCTGTGGCAGTCGCTGAGCAGGGCGTAGTCCTCGATGCGCTGGCTGGGCATGTGCGGAGGCTGCCACGAGCCCGGCGCCGCGACCTCCGGGCGCCCGCGTGCTCGCGCGGCGCCGGTCCCGCCAGCCACCCCGGGTGGCTCGGCGCTGCTTGCACCCGTCCGCCGACGACGGGAGGGTGGGCCGCGCCGGGGGCCGCCCGGCCGGGCACCGCCCCGCCGACCGCGTCGACTGGAGCCCCGCCCCGTGACCACCACCCTCGTCGTCCTGGGCGCCGGCGGCGACCTCGCCTCGCGGCTGCTCCTGCCCGGGCTCGCCGACCTCCTCGTCAGCCACCACGGGGAGGGCCTCGACCTGCGCCTCGTCGGCGCCGACCGGGCCGAGCACGACCAGGACTGGTGGACCGAGCGGGTCCGCGGGGCGGCCGAGGCGGCGGACGCCCGCGGCCCGGCGGTCGACCGGCTCGTCGAGGGCACGCGGTACGCCTCGTGCGACGTCAGCGCGGACGACGACCTCGCCGGTCTCGTCGCGGAGGCGGCGCAGGACGGCGACGTCGTCCTCTACTTCGCGCTGCCGCCCGACGTGACCGCCGGGGCGCTGCGGTCGCTCGAGCCCGAGCAGGTGCCCGGGGGGACCCGACTCGTGCTGGAGAAGCCCTTCGGCCACGACGCCGCGTCCGCCGCCGAGCTCAACGGCGTCCTCACGCGGCTCGTCCCGGAGGACCACGTCCACCGCGTCGACCACTTCCTCGGCAAGTCGACGGTGCTCAACATCCTCGGCCTGCGCTTCGCGAACCGGCTCTTCGAGCCGCTGTGGAGCGCCACCCACGTCGAACGGGTCGACGTCGTCTTCGACGAGGACCTCGGGCTCGCCGGGCGCGCGGGGTACTACGACGGCGCGGGCGCCCTCGCCGACATGGTCCAGAGCCACCTCCTGCAGCTGCTGGCCCTCATCGCCATGGACCCGCCGGCGACGATCTCCGAGCGCGACCTGCGCGACCGCAAGGCCGAGGTCCTGCGAGCGACGCGGCTGTGGGACTCGGGCGACCCGGCCTCCTGCACGCGGCGGGCCCGGTGGACCGCGGGCCGCCTCGGCGACGAGGAGGTCGGCGCGTACGCCGACGAGCCGGGCGTCGACCCGGAGCGGGGCACCGAGACGCTCGCCGAGGTCGTCCTCGCCGTCGACACCTGGCGGTGGGCCGGCGTCCCGTTCCGGCTGCGCTCGGGCAAGGCGCTGGGGCGGCGCCGCAAGGAGGCCGTCATCACCTTCAAGCACGTCCCGCACCTGCCGACCGGGCTGCTGGGGACGCCGTCGCCGACGCGCCTGCGGATCGGCTTCGGCCCCGACGACATCACGCTCGAGCTCGACCTCAACGGCCAGGACGACGCCTTCGGGCTCGAGCGCACCGCGCTCGGCACCGAGCTCTCGCCGGGCGAGCTCACGGCCTACGGGCAGGTGCTCCTCGGCGTCCTGCACGGGGACCCGACGCTCTCGGTGCGGGGCGACACCGCGGAGCAGTGCTGGCGCGTCCTCGAGCCGGTCGTCGCCGCGTGGCGCGACGGGCGGGTGCCGCTCGAGACCTACCCGGCCGGGACCGGCGGGCCGCGCGGGCACGGCCTCCTCGAGGACGTCGACGCCCGCGAGTGCGCGGAGGACGCCCAGGTGGCGGCCGAGCGCGGCCCCCGCCGGGCCGCGGGCGAGGGCGGCTCGGAGGGGAGCGGCGGCGAGGGCCGCGACGGGGACGACCCGCCCGTCGCCTGACGGCGAGGGCCCCGGGCTCTCGCACCCGGCGCCCTCCCGGCGCCGGGTGCGCGGCGGGCGATGTCGGGGGCCGCGCCTACCATCGGCGGGTGCAGTCTGAGCTCATCGTCCGCGGCGCCCGCGAGCACAACCTCCGCGACGTCTCGATCGACCTGCCGCGCGACGCCATGGTGGTCTTCACCGGCCTCTCGGGCTCCGGCAAGTCGTCCCTCGCCTTCGACACGATCTTCGCGGAGGGCCAGCGCCGCTACGTCGAGTCGCTGTCGGCCTACGCCCGGCAGTTCCTCGGTCAGATGGACAAGCCCGACGTCGACTTCATCGAGGGCCTGTCGCCGGCCGTCTCGATCGACCAGAAGTCGACGAGCCGCAACCCGCGCTCCACGGTCGGCACCATCACCGAGGTCTACGACTACCTGCGCCTGCTGTGGGCCCGCGCCGGTCAGCCGCACTGCCCGGTCTGCGGCGAGCCCATCGGCCGCCAGACGCCGCAGCAGGTCGTCGACCGCCTCCTCGAGATGCCCGAGGGCACCCGCTTCCAGGTGCTGGCGCCCGTCGTCCGCGGGCGCAAGGGCGAGTTCGTCGAGCTGTTCGCCGAGCTGCAGACCAAGGGCTTCTCCCGCGCGCGGGTGGACGGGGACGTGATCTCCCTCGCCACCCCGCCCCAGCTGGACAAGAAGTTCAAGCACGACATCGAGGTCGTCGTCGACCGCCTCGTCGTCCGCGAGGGCGTCCAGCGGCGCCTCACCGACTCGGTCGAGACGGCGCTCGGGCTGGCCGACGGCGTCCTGCTCGTCGACCTCGTCGACGCGGGGGAGGACGAGCAGCGCGAGCGCCGCTTCTCCGAGAAGCTCGCGTGCCCCAACGAGCACCCCCTCCAGCTCGACGAGGTCGAGCCGCGCACCTTCTCCTTCAACGCCCCCTACGGGGCGTGCCCCGAGTGCACGGGCATCGGCACGCGCCTCGAGGTCGACCCGGACCTCCTCGTGCCGGACGACGAGCTCACGCTCGCCGAGGGCGCCATCGCGCCGTGGGCGAGCGGCTCGGGCTCGGCGGACTACTTCCAGCGGGTCATGCGCGGCCTGGCCGACCAGCTGGGCTTCTCCATGGACGTGCCCTGGCGCGCGCTGCCGAAGCGCGCGACGACGGCGCTGCTGCAGGGCCACGAGCACGAGGTGCACGTGCGCTACCGCAACCGGTTCGGCCGCGAGCGCGCCTACTCCACCGGCTTCGAGGGCGTGGTGCCCTTCATCCGGCGCCGTCACGCGGAGACCGACTCCGACTGGTCCCGGGAGCGCTACGAGGGCTACATGCGCGAGGTGCCGTGCCCGGTGTGCGGGGGCAGCCGCCTGCGCCCGGAGGTCCTCGCCGTCACGCTCGGCGGCCGTTCGATCGCCGAGGTCTGCGCCCTGCCCGTCGACGAGTGCGCGGCCTTCCTCGGCGCGCTCGAGCTCGACGCGCGCCAGCGCCAGATCGCCGCCGCGGTGCTCAAGGAGATCAACGCCCGGCTCGGCTTCCTCCTCGACGTCGGCCTGGACTACCTCTCGCTCGACCGGGCGTCGGGGACGCTGTCGGGCGGCGAGGCCCAGCGCATCCGGCTGGCGACGCAGATCGGGTCGGGCCTCGTCGGCGTCCTCTACGTCCTCGACGAGCCGAGCATCGGCCTGCACCAGCGCGACAACCGGCGCCTCATCGACACGCTCACGCGCCTGCGCGACCTCGGGAACACCCTCATCGTCGTCGAGCACGACGAGGACACGATCCGCGCCAGCGACTGGGTGGTCGACGTCGGCCCCGGTGCCGGGGAGCACGGCGGCCGGGTGGTCCACTCCGGCTCGGTGCAGGGCCTGCTCGACCACGAGAGCTCGCTGACGGGCGGCTACCTGTCGGGCCGCCTCGCCATCCCCGTCCCGGAGAGCCGGCGGCCGCGCGACCGCGCGCGGCAGGTGGTCGTCAAGGGCGCCCGGCAGAACAACCTCAAGGGCGTCGACGTCGCCTTCCCGCTCGGCTGCTTCGTCGCCGTCACCGGGGTGTCGGGCTCGGGGAAGTCGACGCTCGTCAACGACATCCTCTACACGGTCATGGCCAACCAGCTCAACGGCGCCCGCCGGGTGCCGGGCCGCCACCGCACGGTCACGGGGCTCGACCAGCTCGACAAGGTCGTCCACGTCGACCAGAGCCCCATCGGCCGGACGCCGCGGTCCAACCCCGCCACGTACACGGGCGTCTGGGACCACGTGCGCAAGCTCTTCGCGACGACGACGGAGGCGAAGGTGCGCGGCTACCAGCCGGGCCGCTTCTCCTTCAACGTCAAGGGCGGGCGCTGCGAGAACTGCCAGGGCGACGGCACCATCAAGATCGAGATGAACTTCCTGCCCGACGTGTACGTGCCGTGCGAGGTGTGCCAGGGGGCGCGGTACAACCGCGAGACGCTCGAGGTGCACTTCAAGGGGAAGACCGTCTCCGACGTCCTCCAGATGCCCATCGAGGAGGCGGTCGACTTCTTCGCCGCGGTCCCCGCCATCTCCCGGCACCTGCGCACGCTCGTCGACGTCGGCCTCGGCTACGTGCGCCTGGGCCAGAGCGCGCCCACGCTCTCCGGCGGCGAGGCCCAGCGGGTCAAGCTCGCCTCCGAGCTGCAGCGGCGCTCGGCGGGCCGGACGGTCTACGTCCTCGACGAGCCGACGACGGGACTGCACTTCGAGGACATCCGCAAGCTCCTCGGCGTCCTGCAGGGCCTCGTCGACAAGGGCAACACGGTGCTCGTCATCGAGCACAACCTCGACGTCATCAAGAACGCCGACTGGGTCGTCGACATGGGCCCCGAGGGCGGCGGCGGCGGCGGGCGCGTCGTCGCCCAGGGCACGCCGGAGCAGGTGGCCCGCGTGCCCGAGAGCCACACCGGCCGGTTCCTCGCCGAGGCGCTCGGCGTGCCGCGCGAGGAGCCCGGTGCCGCGCTGCCGCCCCCGCGGCGCCTGGAGGAGCCGG
>NZ_JABEMA010000289.1 GCF_013004605.1 Pseudokineococcus marinus | reverse complement strand
CTGCGGGCGGCCCGGGTGCGGCGGGCGGTGGCGCCGTCGTCCACGGCCGCCGTCGCGGACGCCGCGCGCAGCGGCTCCGGCTCGGCGTGGGCCGGGTCGCAGACGAGGACCACCATGCTGCGGGCGCCGAGGTGCAGCGAGCCGCCCGCCTGGACGACCTGCCCCTCGAGCAGCGAGGCGGTGTCCACGAGCACCTGCCACGCCGGCCCGTAGGCGGTGTCCGGCATGACGAACTCCAGCCCCTCGTAGTGGCTGTTGTAGAGGACGAGGAACTTGTCGTCCTCCACCCGCTCGCCGCGGGGGCCGGGCTCGTTGATCTCGTGGCCGTTGAGCCAGACGGTGACGGCGCGCGCGAAGTGGCTGTGCCAGTCGCCGTCCTTCATCACCTCGCCGGCGGGCGTCATCCACACGATGTCCGAGAGGTCGGACTGCCCGCCCTTGGAGGCCTCGCCCTTGAAGAAGCGGCGGCGCCGGAAGATCGGGTGCTCGCGGCGCAGGCGCACGGCGCGGCGGGTGAAGTCGAGCAGCTCGGCCTGCTGCTCGTCGAGCCGCCAGTCGATCCAGCTGGTCTCGTTGTCCTGGCAGTAGCCGTTGTTGTTGCCGCCCTGGGTGCGGCCGAGCTCGTCGCCGTGCAGGAGCATCGGCACGCCCTGGCTCAGCAGCAGGGTGAGGAGGAAGTTGCGCTGCTGGCGGGCGCGCAGGACGAGCACCTCGGGGTCGTCGGTCGGGCCCTCGACGCCGCAGTTCCAGGACCGGTTGTGGCTCTCGCCGTCGGCCCCGCCCTCGCCGTTGGCCTCGTTGTGCTTGTCGTTGTAGGACACGAGGTCCCGCATGGTGAAGCCGTCGTGCGCGGTGACGAAGTTGATCGAGGCGACGGGCCGGCGCCGCGAGCTCTCGTAGAGGTCGCTGGAGCCGGAGATGCGGCTGGCGAACTCCGCCAGCGTCGACTCCTCGCCGCGCCAGAAGTCGCGGACCGTGTCGCGGTACATGCCGTTCCACTCGGTCCACAGCGGCGGGAAGCCGCCCACCTGGTAGCCGCCGTCGCCGACGTCCCACGGCTCGGCGATGAGCTTGACCTGGCTGACCACCGGGTCCTGCTGGATGAGGTCGAAGAACGCCGAGAGCCGGTCCACCTCGTGGAACTGGCGCGCCAGGGTCGAGGCGAGGTCGAAGCGGAAGCCGTCGACGTGCATCTCGGTCACCCAGTAGCGCAGCGAGTCCATGATGAGCTGCAGGACGTGCGGGTGGCGCATGAGCAGGCTGTTGCCGGTGCCCGTGGTGTCGAAGTAGTGCTGCTCGTCGCCGTCGACGAGGCGGTAGTACGCGGCGTTGTCGATGCCCCGGAAGGAGAGGGTGGGGCCCATCTCGTTGCCCTCGGCGGTGTGGTTGTAGACGACGTCGAGGATGACCTCGATGTCGGCCTGGTGCAGCGCCAGCACCATCGCCTTGAACTCCGACACCTGGTCCCCGCGCGTGCCGGCCGAGGAGTACTCGCCGTGCGGGGCGAAGAAGCCGATCGTGTTGTAGCCCCAGTAGTTGCGCAGCCCCCGGTCGACGAGGTGGGAGTCCTGCACGAACTGGTGGACGGGCATGAGCTCGACGGCGGTGACGCCGAGGTCCGTGAGGTGCTTGACCATCGCCGGGTGGCCCACCGCGGCGTAGGTGCCGCGCAGCTCCTCGGGGATGTCCGGGTGCGTCATCGTGAGGCCCTTGACGTGGGCCTCGTAGATGACGCTCTCGTGGTACTCGTGCCCCGGGCGGCGGTCGGCGCTCCAGTCGAAGAACGGGTTGATGACGACCGACAGGGCCGTGTGGCCGAGGCTGTCGTCGTCGTTGAACGAGTCCTTGTCGCCGAAGCGGTAGGAGAACAGGGACTCGTCCCCGTCGTCCTGGCCGTCGATCGCCTTGGCGTACGGGTCGAGCAGGAGCTTCGCGGGGTTGCACCGGTGCCCGGAGGCCGGGTCGTAGGGGCCGTGGACCCGGTACCCGTAGCGCTGGCCCGGGCGCACGCTCGGCAGGAAGGCGTGCCACACGAAGCCGTCCACCTCGGTCAGCGGCACCCGCGTCTCGCCGCCCTCGTCGTCCACCAGGCACAGCTCGACGCGCTCGGCGACCTCGCTGAAGAGGGCGAAGTTCGTGCCCGTGCCGTCGTAGGTGGCGCCCAGGGGGTAGGGGTTGCCGGGGTAGGTCTGCATGTGCGGGTCGTCCCTCGGGTCTGGGGGGCGGTCGGGCGGTGCGCGGGACCGGTGCGGTGCCCGTCGTCACGGGCACCCCATCCCACCGCATCGAGCGCGCCACCGCTCACCGGTCCACGTCCGCCCGCCCGGCCCCCGTGGTCCGGTTCCCCGGTGGTGCGGCTCCCCGGCGGGGCCGGGGCGGGGTCCTACCCTCGCGGCGTGGGCGCGCTGGAGGAGGGGCTGCGCCGCCGCGGGCGGGCGGTGCGCCGCCGCGCCCGCGAGGTCCCCGTGCTGGGGACGGGTGCGGACGTCGTGCTCGAGGCCGTGCGGCTCGGGCTGCGCCAGCGGGTCACGGGCCTGGCCGCGGAGGCCGCCTTCTTCGCCCTGCTCTCGCTGCCGCCGCTCGTCCTGGGGCTCACGGGCACGGCCGCGCTCGTGGGCTCGCGCCTCGGGGCGGACACGACGGCGCAGCTCGAGCGGGTGCTGAGCACCCAGCTCTCGCCCTTCCTCACCGAGGACGTCGTGGGCGGGACGATCGTCCCGACGATCACCGCGGCCCTGGACGGCCCCCGCTTCGACCTCATCTCGATCGGCTTCGTGCTGTCGCTCTGGTCGGGCTCGCGCGCCCTGGCGGTGCTCCTCGACACCGTCGCGATCATGTACGGCATGGGCGGGGGGCGCGGCCCCGTCCGGGCCCGCGCCCTCTCGCTCCTGCTCTACGTGCTCGGGCTGGGGGCGGGCGCCGTCGCGCTCCCCCTGCTGCTGCTCGGCCCCACGGCCCTCGAGCGGCTCCTGCCGGACCCGCTCGAGGGGCTCCTCTCCCTGTACTGGCCCGTCGTGCTCCTGCTGAGCTCGCTGCTGCTCGCGCTGCTCTACCACGCCGCGACGCCGGTCCGGCTGGCCTGGCGGCGGGCGCTGCCGGGCGCGGCGGTGGCGCTCGGCCTGTGGGTCGTGACCTCGTGGGGGCTGCGGGCCCTGCTCGGGCTCACCGTCGGGACGGGGCGCGGCGTCGCCATCTACGGGCCCCTGTCGGCGCCCATCGTCCTGCTCCTGTGGTTCTACCTGCTGGCCCTCGGCGTCCTCGTCGGCGCCGGCCTCAACGCCGCGGTCGAGCACGTGCGGCCCCAGCGCGACGAGGACGGCATGACGGTCGACGAGCGGGCGGCCGAGGGGACCTGAGCGACGCGCCCCGGCGGGCTCGTCCGGCGGGTGGCGAGGGGCCCGGACGCACGAGAGCCCCGGTCCGTGGGACCGGGGCTCTCGTGGGTGGTGGGCGATACTGGGATCGAACCAGTGACCTCTTCCGTGTCAGGGAAGCGCGCTACCGCTGCGCCAATCGCCCGGGGTGCGTCGTCCGCGGCTGCGACGTCTCCTCCGCGGGGCACCGAGGTGGAGACGGGATTCGAACCCGCGTTCACGGCTTTGCAGGCCGTTGCCTCGCCTCTCGGCCACTCCACCGTGAGGCGTGCCGAGGCACTGCCTCCGAGCGGACGACGGGATTCGAACCCGCGACCCTCACCTTGGCAAGGTGATGCTCTACCAGCTGAGCCACGTCCGCACGCTGCCTCCGCCAGCCCCGGGGGGCCGCCGTCGGCGTGCGTGCTGGACTCTAGACGAGTGGTGAACGACTCGTCCAACTCGGCCCCGCCGGGCCCCGCCGCGGCCCCCGGACGCCCCGCCGACGGGCGGGCGGCCGAGCCGGCGCCCGAGCGCTCCCGTGGCGCCGCGGA
>NZ_JABEMA010000288.1 GCF_013004605.1 Pseudokineococcus marinus | reverse complement strand
CCCCGGACGAGGGGCAGGAGGACGACCGCGACGTCGCCGCCGTCCTGCGCGACGCGCTGCGCCACCTCGGGCGGGGCCGGTGAGCGCCGGCCCCGGCCGCCACGGCGACGGCTCCTCCGAGGTGGGCCTCGCCGGCGGACCGTCCGCCGCGGAGGAGGCCGAGCTCGCGGAGCGCGCGGCGCGCGGCGGCCGCCTCGTGGAGCCGGCCGAGGACCTCGACGACCGCGCCGCCGAGGCGGCCCTGCGCCCCGGCTCCCTCGACGACTTCGTCGGGCAGCGGGCCGTGCGCGAGCAGCTGTCCCTCGTCCTCGAGGCGGCGCGCCGCCGCGGCCGGGCGCCCGACCACGTCCTGCTCTCCGGCCCTCCCGGGCTCGGCAAGACGACGCTCGCCATGATCGTCGCCGCCGAGCTCGGCCAGTCGCTGCGCATCAGCAGCGGCCCCGCCATCCAGCACGCCGGCGACCTCGCCGCCGTCCTGTCCTCCCTCGAGGAGGGCGAGGTGCTCTTCGTCGACGAGGTCCACCGGATGGCGCGCCCGGCCGAGGAGATGCTCTACGTGGCGATGGAGGACTTCCGGGTCGACGTCGTCGTCGGCAAGGGTGCCGGCGCCACGGCCATCCCGCTGCACCTGCCGCCGTTCACGCTCGTCGGCGCGACCACCCGCTCCGGGCTCCTCCCCGCCCCGCTGCGCGACCGCTTCGGCTTCACCGGCCACCTCGACTTCTACGCCCCCGACGAGCTCGAGCAGGTGCTGCGCCGCTCCGCGCAGCTCCTCGGCGTCGAGCTCACCGCCGCGGGGGGCGCCGAGATCGCCCGGCGCTCCCGGGGCACGCCCCGCATCGCGAACCGCCTCCTGCGGCGGGTGCGCGACTGGTCGCAGGTGCGGGGGACGGGCGTCGTCGACGCCGACGCCGCCCGCGCCGCGCTGCGCGTCTACGAGGTCGACGAGCTCGGCCTGGACCGCCTCGACCGCTCGGTCCTCGACGCGCTGTGCCGCCGCTTCGGCGGGGGACCGGTGGGACTCTCGACCCTCGCCGTCGCGGTCGGCGAGGAGCCCGACACCGTCGAGACGGTGGCCGAGCCCTTCCTCGTGCGCGAGGGCCTCCTCGGCCGGACCCCGCGGGGGCGCGTCGCCACCGCGGACGGCTGGGCCCACCTGGGGCTGCGCCCGCCGCTGGGCGCGCCGCTGCAGGCGACGCTCCCCCTGGGGGACGGCGGGGACGGCGACAGCCAGGACCGGGACGACGACCGGGACGACGACGGGGACGACGACGGGGACGACGACGGGGCGGCACCGCCGTCCTGAGGGCCCGCCCGGGCGCGTCCTGGCGCGCGGCACGGCGCGGCGCACCGCCGTCGAGCGCGCCGGGACCAGCGTGGTGCTCCCGTAGAGTGACCAGCCGCACGACCGAGTGATCGCGCGACCGACCCTGACGCCGACTGCGAAGGCTGGCCCCGCCCCGCCATGGATCCCTTCTCCCTCGTCCTCCTGCTCCTGCTCGTCCCCCTCGTGCTCCTCAGCGTCCGGGGGAGCCGGCAGCGCAAGGCCGTGGCGCAGATGCAGAGCGAGCTGGCGACCGGCACGGAGGTCATGACGGCGTCCGGCCAGTTCGGCACGGTCACCGGCGTCCGCGACGACCGCGTCGAGATCGAGGTCGCCCCGGGCGTGCGCACGTGGTGGCTGCGGCAGGCCATCGCCCGCCGGGTCGACCCCGCGGCCCCCGTCGCCGTCGAGGACGACCTCGCCGAGGACCAGCGGGTCGCCGACGACGTCGTCGAGGACGACCCGCGCGACGACCCGTCGGACGGCTCGCGCCGCCCCGCCTGACCCGCCCCGGGGACCGCCGCGACGGCGCCGCGTCCCGGAGCCCCTGACCGCTCGGAGGACGACGCAGCCGTGGCAGCCACGACCCGCACCCGCTCGATCCGCACGCTCGGCGCCCTCGGCGTCATCCTGGCGCTGCTCTACGGCGGCATCGCCGCCGCCGCGCAGTGGTCCACCGCCTCGTGGACCCCGGGCCTCGGCCTCGACCTCGCGGGCGGGACGCGGGTCATCCTCACGCCCGTGGCCCAGCCGGGCCAGAGCGGCGAGGTGACCGAGGACACCATCGACGACGCCATCGAGATCATCCGCCAGCGCGTCGACGGCAGCGGCATCGGCGAGGCGAACGTCAGCGCCCAGGGCAGCCAGAACATCCTCGTCGAGCTGCCGGGCGACCCGCAGACGCAGCAGGCGACGCTCGAGCTCATCCGCCAGTCGGCGCGCATGACCTTCCGTCCCGTCCTGGCCGTCGCCGGGCCCACGCCCATCGACGCCACCGCGCAGCCCGGCGAGGGCGCGCCCACCGACGCACCGACGGCGGGCGCCACCGCCCCCTCGACGGAGGCGCCCGCCACGGAGGCACCGGCCACGGAGGCGCCCGCGACGGCGGAGCCGACGCCCGGGTCGACGCAGGGCAGCGTCATCCCGCCCGCGCTGCGCACCGCGCCCACCGCAGGAGCCCCCACCACGGGCGCCCCCACCACGGGCGCCCCGAGCACGGAGGCCCCCGCCACGGAGGCACCCGCCACGGAGGCACCGGGGGAGCAGCCGACCGACGCGCCGACGTCGGAGCCGACGAGCGCCAGCGACCTGGCGTGGATCACCCCCGACCTGGCGGCCGAGTTCGCGGCGCTGGACTGCACCGACCCGGCCAACCGCACGGGCGGCACGGAGTCCGACGACGCGCTGCCCCTCGCCACGTGCGACCAGACCGGCTCGGCCAAGTACCTCCTCGGGCCGGTCGAGCTCACGGGTTCCGACCTCACCGGCGCGGCCTCGCAGCCGGCGACGAACGACCAGGGCTTCTCCACCGGCGGCTGGGTCGTCACGATGGACTTCACCCGCGCGGGCGGCGACGCCTTCGCGGAGATCACCTCGCGCATCTCGCAGCTGCCGTCGCCGCAGGACCAGTTCGGCATCGTCCTCGACGGCCTCGTCATCTCGGCGCCGAGCGTCAACGGGCCCATCCCCGGCGGCCAGGCCCGCATCGACGACGGCGGCTCCGGCACCTTCACGCAGGAGTCGACGCAGACGCTGGCCAACCAGCTGCGCTTCGGCTCCCTGCCCGTCTCCTTCGAGGTGCAGACGCAGGAGCAGATCTCCGCGACGCTCGGCACCGAGCAGCTGCAGCGCGGCGTGCTCGCCGGGCTCATCGGCCTCGGGCTCGTCGTCGTCTACTCGCTGCTGCAGTACCGGCTCCTCGGCCTCGTCACCGTCGCCAGCCTCGCGGTGGCCGGGCTGCTGGCCTACGGCGCCATCACGCTGCTGAGCTGGACGTCGGGCTACCGGCTGAGCCTGCCCGGCGTCGCCGGCCTCATCATCGCCATCGGCGTCACGGCCGACTCCTTCATCGTGTACTTCGAGCGCGTGCGCGACGAGGTCCGCGAGGGCCGCTCCGTCGCCGCGGCGGTCCAGACGGGCTGGGCGCGGGCGCGGCGCACGATCATCATCAGCGACGTCGTGCAGCTGCTCGCCGCCGTCGTCCTCTACGTCCTCGCGGTCGGCGGCGTGCAGGGCTTCGCCTTCACCCTCGGCCTGACGACGCTCATCGACCTGCTCGTCGTCGTCATGCTCACGCACCCGCTCGTCACGCTGCTCGCCCGCACGCGCTTCTTCGCGAGCGGCCACCGGCTGTCCGGCTTCGACGCCGAGCACCTCGGGCGCACCGTCTACGCCGGGAGGGGCCGCGTGGCCCAGCCCGCCAGCGGGCGCGACCTCGCGGCCGGCGCCGACGACCGTCCGCCCGCGGACGACGACGGCGGTGGCGAGGGCGAGCGGCGCCGCCGTGACCGCACCCCGGGCGACCTCGAGCCGGCCGCCGCG
>NZ_JABEMA010000287.1 GCF_013004605.1 Pseudokineococcus marinus | reverse complement strand
CTTCCGATCTCCCCGGCCCCCGCGGCCCCCGCCGACGAGCTCGCCGGCGCCGTCCTCGTCTCCGAGGAGGCGCTGGTCGAGCAGACCTTCGCCGAGCTCGGCGTCCCGGCGCCGCTCGCGGCCTCGCTGGCCGACCGCGGCTTCGAGAGGCCCTTCCCCATCCAGGCGGTGACGCTGCCCCACACGCTCGCGGGCCGCGACGTCCTCGGCCGCGGGCGCACCGGCTCCGGCAAGACCCTCGCCTTCGCGCTGCCGCTGGCGGCGCGACTGGCCGGCACCGCCGGCCAGCAGGCTCAGGGCGGACGCCGGCCCGCCGGCCGCCCTCGCGGGCTGGTCCTCGCGCCGACCCGCGAGCTCGCCACGCAGATCACCGCGACGCTCGAGCCGCTGGCCACCGCGGTCGGGCTGAAGGTCACGACGATCTTCGGCGGGGTGCCGCAGGGCCGTCAGGTGACCGCCCTCCAGGCCGGTGTCGACGTCGTCGTCGCCTGCCCGGGGCGGCTGGAGGACCTCATCGGCCAGGGCTTCCTGCGCCTCGACGAGGTCGAGGTCACCGTCCTCGACGAGGCCGACCACATGGCCGACCTCGGCTTCCTCCCCGGCGTGAAGCGCCTGCTCGACCGGACCCCCGCGGGCGGCCAGCGGATGCTCTTCTCCGCGACGCTGGACAACGGCGTCGACGTGCTCGTGCGCCGCTACCTCGCCGACCACCTCACCTTCGCCATCGACCCGGCCACCTCGCCGGTCGTGGAGATGACCCACCACTGGCTGGCCGTGCGCGACGCCGAGACCAAGGCCGAGGTGGTGCGCACCCTCGCCTCCGGCACCGGGCGCCGGATGATGTTCCTGCGCACCAAGCACCAGGCGAAGAAGCTCGCGAAGCAGCTGACGGCGCAGGGCATCCCCGCGGTCGACCTGCAGGGCAACCTCTCCCAGAACAAGCGGCAGGAGAACCTCGCCGCCTTCTCGTCCGGCGACGTCAAGGTGCTCGTCGCCACCGACATCGCGGCGCGCGGCATCCACGTCGACGACGTCGAGCTCGTCGTCCACGTCGACCCGCCGACCGAGCACAAGGCGTACCTGCACCGCTCCGGGCGCACGGCGCGCGCCGGCTCGGGCGGCGACGTCGTCACGCTCGTGCTGCCCGAGCAGAACGGCGACGTGCGCACCCTCGTGCGCCTCGCGGGCATCGCGCCGGCCAAGCACGACGTCGACGCCGCCTCGCCCGTGGTCGCCGACCTCACGGGGCCGGTGGCCCCCCACGTCGAGCCGGCTCCGCCCGCGCCTCCGCAGCAGCCGGCCGCCGGGGGCGGGCGTCGCCGCGGCCGTGGTGGCGGTGGCGGTGGTGGTCCCCAGGGGCAGGCCCAGGGGCAGGGGCGGAGCGGTGGCGCTCGCCAGGGCTCGGGCCCCGCGGGCGGCCGCGGGCGCTCCGGCGGAGGCGCGGGTGGCGGCCGTGGTCGCGGCGGCTCCGGCTCCGGAGGGGCGCCCTCGAGCTGGTCGTCGTCCTCGCCCGGCTACGGCGGCGGCTCGTCCTCCGGCTCGGGCCCCGCGTCCCGGCCGCCGGCCCAGCGTCGCTCCGTCGTCGACGTCTCCCGAGCGGGCGGCGGACGCCGCGGCGGTCGCTGACGCCCCCTCCCTCACGCTCCTCGACGCCCGGCCGCGACCCCTTCGCGGCCGGGCGTCGTCGTCCCACCAGGGGCCCCCGAGCTGTGGAGGAGGCGTCGGCTTCGGGGGAGGGCCTCAAGGGGTGAAGGAGGCGTCGCTTTCGCCGGGGAGGGGCGGGAGCCGCGTCAGGCGTCGCCGACGAGGCCGGCGACGACCTCGGCGGACAGGCCCACCAGCGGCAGCCCGCCGCCGGGGTGGCTGGAGCCGCCGACGCAGTACAGGCCCGGGAGCGCCGTCGCGTTGGCGGGGCGCAGGAAGGCGGCCCGGGCGCCGTTGCTCGAGCTGCCGTAGATGGACCCGCCCACGCTGCCGGTCAGGCGCTCGAGGTCGGCGGGGGTGCGGACGCCGCGCCACAGGACCCGGTCGCGGACGTCGAGGCCGCGCTCGGCCATGACGTCGAGCACGTGGTCGGCGTAGCGCTCGGCGAGCGGTACGCCGTCGTCGCCCACGGCGTCCCAGTCGACGCCCTCGCGCGGGGCGCCGGGCCGGTGGCGGGGGGCGTTGACGAGCACGAACCAGGCCTCGGAGTCCTCGTCGGGACGCGTCGCGGGGTCGTCGGGCGCGCTGACGTAGACGGTCGGGTCCTCCACCGGGACGGGCGCGCCGCGGTGGCGCCCCGTGCCGGAGAGGGCGTCGAACTCGGCGTCGTAGTCGGCGGGGAAGAGCACCGTGTGGTGCTGCAGGTCGGGCGTCCGGCCCGACAGGGCCAGCAGGAGCACGAAGCCGCTCGCGGACGGCTCGGCCAGTCGCAGCCGGCGGGCCCCGCGACGGCGCACCCGGCCCGGCGGCAGGAGCGCGCGCCCGCCGGTGCCGACGCCGTAGAGGGCGGCGGTGTCGCCCGCCATGACGACGACGTCGGCCGCCACCTCCTCGCCGCCGACGAGCCGGACGCCCGCGGCGCGCCCGCCCTCGACGAGGACCTCCTCCACCGCGGCGCCGCAGCGCACCTCGCCGCCGAGGGCCTCGACGCGCCCGGCCATCGCGAGGGCCAGGCGGCGCAGGCCGCCGCGCACGTACCAGGAGCCGAAGGCCTGCTCGACGAACGCGGTCGAGGCGAGGGCCGCGGGCGCGCGGCGCGGGTCGGAGCCGGAGTAGGTGGCGTAGCGGTCGAGCATCGTCCGCAGGTGCGGGTGCTCGAGGAGCTGCTCGCCGAGGCGGCGCAGCGACGTCGTCGGCGCGATCGTGGCGAGGTCGCGGCGGCGGCGGGCCAGCGGCAGCAGCGTGCGCAGACCCCGCAGCGGCGAGGTGAGGAACGGGCCGCGGGAGAGGTCCCAGATGCGGGACCCGCGCTCCAGCAGCCGGAGCCACTGGTCGCCGGCGCCGGCGCCGAGGGCGTCGTCGAGGGCCCGGCGCAGCGCGCCCCGCGAGCCGGCCGGCAGGTCGAGCACGGTGTCGTCGGCGAAGCGGTAGCGCGCCGCCGTCTCGAGGGGCACGAGGTCGACGCACGCCTCGAGCTTCTTCCCCGTCTTGAGGAAGAGGTCCCGGTAGACGGCGGGCAGCGTGACGAGCGAGGGCCCGGTGTCGAAGCCGAAGCCCTCGTGCTCGACCCAGCCGAGCTTGCCGCCGACCTCGTCGGCCGCCTCGAGGACGACGACGTCGTGGCGGCGGCGGGCCAGGCGCATGGCGACGGCGAGCCCGCCGGCCCCCGCGCCGACGACGACGACGCGGGCCATCAGGCCAGCCGACCGCCGATCGAGAAGTCCTGCAGCCCGGCGGAGGAGGTGACCGACAGCGTGAGGAGGTCGGCGGCGGCGGGCCCGCGCGTGTAGGTCGTCACGACGGCGCCGTCGACGGCCGGGGGCGTCGTCGCCGTGAAGCCCTGCGCCGTCAGCGCCTGCGTGTAGAAGTCGACGACCTCCTGCGGGCTGCGGGAGGTGCGCCCCGCCAGCGCCACCGAGCGGCCGCCCTCGTCGCGGACGACGTTGGACAGGGCCACCTCGGCGTCGGGCAGGAGCGGCACGACGTCGAGGGGGAAGCCCTCGACGACCTCGCCGACGGCGACCTCCTCCGTCGACGTGGCCGAGGGCGAGGCGCTCTCCGAGGGGGACGCCGACGGCGTCGCCCCCGTCTCCGTCGCCTCGACCCCGGTCGGGCCCGTGCTGGTGCTGGGGCTCGCGCTCGGCGCCGACGCGGAGGAGGCCGCGGGGTCGGCGGAGGGCTCGCGCCCGTCGGTGCAGCCGGCCGCGCCGACGAGGGTGACGAGCAGCACCGCCGG
>NZ_JABEMA010000286.1 GCF_013004605.1 Pseudokineococcus marinus | reverse complement strand
GGCCGGGCCCGCCTCCACCGACCCGCCGGTGAGCGCGGCCCTCTCGCGCATGCCGACGAGGCCCTGCCCGCCGGGCGGGGCCGGGGCGGCGCCCGCCCCGCGCCCGTCGTCGAGGACCTCCAGCGCCACGGCGCCCTGGAGCCAGCGCACGCGCACGACGGCGCTCGCCCGCGGGCCGGCGTGCTTGAGGACGTTGGTCAGCGACTCCTGCGCGATGCGGTGGACGGCGAGCCCCGGGCTCGGCGGCAGGGGGCGTCGCTCGCCGTGCTCCTCCAGGCGGACGTCGAGGCCGCCCGCGCGCAGGTCCTCCACGAGGTCCGCGAGGTCGCCCGCCCCCGGCTGCGGCGTGCGGCGGGCGGCCCCGTCCTCGCGCAGGACGCCGAGGAGCCCGCGCATGTCCGCCAGCGCCTGCCGACCCGTGCCCGCGATGGTCTCGAGCGCCCGGACCGCGGCGGCCGGGTCGGCGCGCGCGGCGTAGCGCCCGCCGTCGGCCTGCGCCACCACGACGGCGAGGGAGTGGGCGACGACGTCGTGCATCTCGCGGGCGATGCGCGCCCGCTCGGCGGCCGCCGCGATGACGGCCTGCTGGTCGCGCTCGGCCTCGAGGAGTCGCGCGCGCTCGGTGAGGGCCGCCTCGTGCGAGACGCGCACCCGCGAGAGCTGGCCGATGGACCACGCGGCGACGACGAGGAGCGAGAGGGCGCCGGTGATGGCCACCGCGGTGACGGGGTCGCCGCTCAAGCCGAGCGCACCGTCCGGGAAGAGGGCGAAGCGGGCCCCGGCGGCGCCGGAGGCGAGCAGGCCGGTCACGAGGACGAGCCGTCCGTCGCGCCGGGTGCCGTAGGCGGTGACCGCGTGGACCGTGATGAGGACGGCGACGAGGCCGGGCACACGGGAGTCGCCGACGAGGAGCACGAGGAGCCCGGCCAGGACGACGAGGGCGAAGGTGACGCGCGGCGCCGTCCGGCGCCAGGCGAGCGGCGCCACGAGCAGCAGGGACAGGAGCCAGGGCGCCGCCCCGGTGGCGCCGGTGGACGCGCCGGCGGGGACGACGAGGAAGAGGGCGAGCAAGGCGGTCGTGCCGACGTCCACGGCGCGCCGGTGGCGCCTCGACCAGGCGGCCGCCCGCTCGATCGCGGAGGGCGGCTCGACGGTCGGCGGCCCCGTCCACGACTGGCGGTCGACGTCTGGGTCGACCTCGGGGGCGACGTCACGGTCGGCGGGGCGGCGGGCGCCGCTGCCGACGTCCGGACCGGCGCCCCGCCGGCGTCCGGCCTCGGCGCCCGCGTACCGCTCGGGGGCGTCCTGGGGGCTCACCCGGCGACCGTAGCCGCGGGCGGCGGACGGGGTCGTCAGCCTCTGGTCGGAGGTCGTGCGCCCTCCGCGGCGGCCCGCGCGGCCGCCGGGCCCTCGCGGAGGCCGTCGCCACCGGGCCGACCCGGGGCCGCTCTGGCAGGATCCGAGCCGCCCTCGCGCCCCCGCGGCGACCACCCCGCGGCCGGTCCGACCCGCCCCCCGCGCACCCCGGACGGAGCACCATGCCCGACGCCACCGCCACCGCCGACGGGGCGCTGCCCTCGCCGGCCCTCAAGGAGCTCGCCGGCCGCTACGGCGTCGCCGTCGAGTACGACGACTGGCAGGGGAACCACCTCGACGTGCCCGCGAGCACGGTCGTCGCCGTCCTCGCGGCCCTCGACGTCGACGCGGACGGCGAGGACGCCGTCGAGGCCGCGCTCGCCGAGGTCGACCTCGCCCCCTGGCGCGCCGTGCTGCCGCCCGTCGTCGTGCTCCGCGACGGGCGCGTCGGCGAGGTGCCCGTCCACGTGCCCCACGGGCAGCCGGTCGCCTGCGAGGCCGTGCTGGAGGACGGCCGCACCGTCCCGCTGGCCCAGCTGGACCGCTGGACCGACCCGCGCGAGGTCGACGGCGCCCTCGTCGGCCGCGCGACCTTCGCCGTCCCCGCCGACACCCCGCTCGGCTGGCACGAGCTGCGGGTGCGGGTCGGCGACCTGCCCGGCGACGCCGAGCCCACCGCCACGGCCCCGCTCGTCGTGACGCCGTCCGTGCTCGAGCTGCCCGCGGGCGTGCGCGACGGTCAGCACTGGGGCCTCATGGTGCAGCTGTACTCGGTGCGCTCCCGGCTCTCCTGGGGGCTGGGGGACGCCGCCGACCTCGCGGAGCTCGCGAGCTGGAGCGGCGGCGAGCACGGGGCGGACTTCGTGCTCGTCAACCCCCTGCACTCGGCGGAGCCCGTGGCGCCCATGGAGCCGTCGCCGTACCTGCCGACGACCCGGCGCTTCGTCAACCCCGTGTACATCCGCGTCGAGGACGTCCGCGAGACGGCGTACCTGCCCTCCGCCGACCGCGCGCTGCTGGAGTGGGCGGCCGAGGAGCAGCGGGCCGCCTCGGCCGCCGGTGCGCTCGTGGACCGGGACGCCGTCTGGGCCGCCAAGCGCTCCGCCCTGCGCACCGTCTTCGACGCCGGCCGCACCGCGGCCCGCGAGGCCGACTTCGCCGCCTTCCGCGAGCGGGAGGGGAAGGGCCTCACCGACTTCGCGACGTGGTGCGCCCTGGCCGACCGCCACGGCCTGCCGTCCTCCCGGTGGCCGCAGGGGGCGCACGACCACGGCAGCCGCGAGCAGGAGCGGCTCGTCACGGAGGTCGCCGACGACGTCCGCTTCCACGAGTGGCTGCAGTGGGTCGTCGACTCCCAGCTCGAGGCCGCGCAGCGCACCGCCACGCGGGCCGGCATGGCGCTGGGGATCGTCCACGACCTGGCCGTCGGCGTGCACCCGACGGGGGCCGACACCTGGACGCTCGGGCCCGCCCTCGCCCGCGGCATCACCGTCGGCGCCCCGCCGGACGCCTTCAACCAGCAGGGGCAGGACTGGAGCCAGCCGCCGTGGCGGCCCGACGGGCTCGCCCGGCTCGGGTACGCCCCGTACCGGGACATGATCCGGACCGTCCTGCGCCACGCGGGCGGCGTCCGCGTCGACCACGTCATGGGCCTCTTCCGGCTGTGGTGGGTGCCCGCGGGCCTCGGCCCGGAGGCCGGCACCTACGTGCGCTACGACCACGAGGCGATGGTCGGCATCCTCGCGCTGGAGGCCCAGCGCGCCGGCGCCGTCGTCGTCGGGGAGGACCTCGGCGTCGTCGAGCCGTGGGTGCGCGACCACCTGCGCGAGCGCGGGGTGCTGGGCACGTCCGTGCTGTGGTTCGAGCGGGACGGCGACGGCGCGCCCCTGCCGCCCGAGCGGTGGCGCGAGCTCTGCATGGCCACCGTGACGACGCACGACCTCCCGCCCACGGCGGGCTACCTGGCGGGCGAGCACATCGACCTGCGCGACCGGCTGGGCCTGCTCACCCGCGACGTCGAGGAGGAGCGGCGCGTCGACGAGCGCGACCGCGCGTCGGTGCTGGCCCAGCTGTCCGAGCGCGGGCTCGTGCCGGAGGACCCGACGGAGCGCCAGCTCGTCGACGGCCTCCACCGGCTGCTGCGGGCGGCGCCCAGCCGTCTCCTCGGCGTCTCGCTGCCGGACGCGGTGGGGGAGAGGCGCACGCAGAACCAGCCGGGGACCTACGACCAGTACCCCAACTGGCGGGTGCCGCTGGGCGACTCCTCCGGCGACCCGGTGCTGCTGGAGGACCTGCCCGGCCTGCCTCGCGTGCGCTCGCTGCTGAGGGCCCTGCTCAGCGACGACCCGCCGCGCTGAGGCGGCAGGCCTCCGCCCAGAGCTCCGGGGCGGGGGCCGCCGTGGGCGCCCGGTGGCCGCGGACGAGCGCCACGGCGTCGACGAGCAGGTCGTGCAGGACGGCGTCGGCGTCGACTCCGCACGCCCCCGCGACGCCGGCGACCGACAGGCTGACGGCCGACGGCGCCCCGTGGCGCAGGTACCCGCGCACCCACCGGTCCGCCGCGCCGCGGCCCCGGTGACCGGCCCGCGCCCGCGGCCCGGTGGTCTCGGTGAAGCGCCGGGCCCACGCCGCGGCGCCCGGCACCCGGGCGAGCG
>NZ_JABEMA010000285.1 GCF_013004605.1 Pseudokineococcus marinus | reverse complement strand
GCTGCCCGGGATGGCCAGCGTGCACGCCAACAGCGCTCGCGACGCGGTCGCCAAGATGTGCACCCTGCCGCTGCTGGCGGGGGAGAACGTCAGCAGCCGCTTCGTCGTCCCGACCGTGGCGAGCAGCCACCGGACCTCGTCGTGCTCGACCTCATGCTGCCGGGCCTCGACGGGCTCGAGGTGTGCCGGCGGCTGCAGGCCCGGCGGCCGGTGCCCGTGCTCATGCTCACCGCCCGGGCCGACGAGGCCGACCGCGTCATCGGCCTCGGGGTGGGCGCCGACGACTACCTGGCCAAGCCCTTCGGCATGCGCGAGCTCGTGGCCCGCGTGCGGGCGCTGCTGCGCCGCGTCGAGCGGGCCCGCGAGATGGCGGCGGGGGACGCGCCGGCGGCCGGCCGGGACGACGTGCTGCGCCTCGGCGCGCTCGTCGTCGACCGCGCGGCCCGCCGCGTCGCCCGGGACGGCCGCGAGGTCCACCTCACGCCCACGGAGTTCGACCTCCTCGTCCACCTCGGCGAGCAGCCCGGCCGGGTGCTCACCCGCGAGCAGCTGATGGCGTCGGTGTGGGACTGGTCGGACGCGTCCGGCACCCGCGCCGTCGACAGCCAGGTCAAGACGCTGCGGCGCAAGCTCGGCGCCGACGTCGTCCGGACCGTCCACGGCGTCGGCTACGCCCTGGAGGTGCCGCGTGCCTGACGTGCGCCCGCTGGACCGGCTGACGTCGATCAAGGTCAAGCTCGGCGTCCTCGTCGCGGCCTCCTGCGCCGCCGCGTCGTTCGCGACGTGGGTCGGCCTCGCCGTCCTGGAGTGGTGGCCGCGCTACGCCCTCCCGGTCGCCGTCCTCCTCGCGCTGGGCGTGACCCAGGTCCTCGCCCACGGGATGACCTCGCCGCTGCGGGAGCTCACGGCCGCGGCCCGGGCGATGGCCCGGGGCGACCACGCCCGGCGCGTGACCGCCACGAGCCGCGACGAGGTCGGCGAGGCGGCCCGCGCCTTCACCCACATGGCGCGCCAGCTCGAGCAGGTGGACGCCGAGCGCCGCGAGCTCGTGGCCAACGTCAGCCACGAGCTGCGGACGCCCGTCGCCGCGCTGCGGGCCGTGCTGGAGAACGCCGTCGACGGCGTGGCGCCGGCCGGCCCGGACGCCCTGCGCCCGGCCCTCGCCCAGGTGGAGCGGCTGGGCGACCTCGTCGACGAGCTGCTCGACCTGTCCCGCGTGGACGCCGGGGCGGTGCCGCTGCACCGCGAGCCCGTGCGCCTCGCCGACCTCGTCGGGGCCGCCGTCGACGGCGCGCGCCTCTCCGGGCGCGACGTCACCTACGAGGTGCGCGTCGAGCCGGCCGACGCGCAGGTGCTGGCCGACCCGGCCCGCCTGCACCAGGTCGTCGCCAACCTCCTCGACAACGCCGCGCGGCACAGCCCACCCGGCGGGGTCGTCACCGTGACCGCGGCGGTCCGCGACGGCGGGGCCCGCCTGTCCGTCCTCGACGAGGGCCCCGGCATCCCGCTGTCCGAGCGCGAGCGGGTCCTCGAGCGCTTCGCGCGGGGCAGCTCGGCGAGCGCCCGCGACGGGGGCACCGGCCTCGGGCTGGCCATCGCCCGCTGGGCCGTCGAGCTCCACGGCGGACGGCTCACGGTCGCCGACGCGCCCCGGGGGTGCCGGCTCGACGTCGACCTCCCGGCGGCCGCGCCCGCCCGCGGGGGCGCCGCGTGAGCGCGCCGTCCCCCGACGAGCGGGCCGACGTCCTCGTCGTCGGCGCCGGGCTCGCGGGCCTCGCCACCGCGACGGGCCTGGCGCGGCGCGGTCACGACGTCGTCCTCGCCGACCGGCGCCCGGCCCTCGACGGCGTCGTGCGCACCACCGGGATCTTCGTGCGGCGCACGCTCGACGACTTCCCGCTGCCGCCCGAGCACCTCGGTCCGGCGATCCGCCGCGTCGTCCTCCACCCGCCCGGCCCGGGGCGCCCGCTCGACCTCGTCAGCGACCGCGACGAGTACCGCGTCGGCGACATGGGCCCGCTCTACCGGGCCTCGGCCCGGGCGGCGGTCGCGGCCGGCGTGCGCCTCGAGCTCGGCGCCCGCTACGCGGGCCGTGACGGGGGCGCCTGCGTCCTCGAGGGCCGCGAGGGGCGACGCGCCGTCCGCGCGCGCTTCCTCGTGGGCGCCGACGGCGCGCGCTCCGCCGTCGCGCGCGACCTCGGGCTGGACCGCAACCGGCACCTGCTCGTCGGGGCCGAGGAGGTCCGGGCCGTCCCCGACCGCGGGCTGCCGCCGACCTTCCACTGCGTCGTCGACCCCTCGGTGGCGCCGGGCTACCTGGCGTGGGTCGTCGACGACGGCCACCACGCGCACGTGGGCGTCGCCGGGTACGCCGACCGCTTCCCCGGGGGGATGCGCCGCAGCCTCGAGCGCTTCAAGCGCTCGCTGCCCGCCCTGCTCGGCGCGGACGCGGGCGCGTGGGCCAGGGACACGTGGGCCGGGGACACGTGGGGCGGGGACACGTGGGGCGGGGACACCTGGGGCGGGGACACGCGGGTCGGGCAGGCGCGGGCCGACGAGGCGCCGGGGGCGGTCGAGCGTCGGGGCGGGCCCATCCCGGTGGGCGGCCTCCTGCGGCGCATCGCGGGCCCGGACGGCCTGCTCGTCGGCGACGCCGCGGGCGCCGTCTCCCCGCTGACCGCCGGGGGCCTGGACCCGTGCCTGCGCCAGGCGGCGCAGGCGGTCGACGTCCTCGACGCGGCCCTCCGCAGCGAGGGGCCGCAGGCCCTGCGCCGCTACGACGGGGCGGCGCTGCGGCGCGCCTTCCGCGGGCGCATGCTCCTGCGCCACGGGCTGGCGCAGGTCCGCTCCCCCGCCCTCGTGCGCGCCGGCTTCCCGCTGCTGCGGACGCCGCCCGGCCGGGCCGCCGCCCGGGCCGTCCTCTTCGGCGACCGGTCGTTCCCGGACGCCCCCGCCGAGCGCGCCTCCCCGTCCGGCGCCACGGCATAGCCTCGGCGGGCGACGGCACGGACGAGCTCGGGGGGCGACGCATGGCGGACGGCGGCAGCACGGCGCGGCGGGTCGGCGCGGTCACCGCGGCGTACGCGGCCGGGCTCGTGGCCCTCGGCGGCGCCGCCGTGGGCGTCGTCCTCGTCGAGGCGCGGCTGGCTCGGCGCTGGGTCGGGCGGCCGTTCGGCTCCGAGGGGCCCGACGCCGACGGCGTCTACGGCGCGGGCCCCGGGCGGGTCCTCGTCCTCGGCGTCCTCGGCGACTCGAGCGCGGACGGCCTCGGCGCGCAGACGCCCGCGCAGACCCCGGGCGCCATCGTCGCGACGGGCCTCGCCGCCGTGTCGGGGCGGCGCGTGCGTCTCCTCAACCGCGCCGTCGTCGGCGCCGGGTCCGCGGACCTCGACGCGCAGGCCGGCCGGCTGCTCGCCGAGGTGCCCGCGCCGGACGTCGTGCTCGTCATGGTCGGCGCGAACGACGTCACGCACCGCGTGCGGCCGGCCGACGCCGCCCGCCACCTGTCCCGCGCCGTCGCGCGCCTACGGGCGGCGGGCGCCGAGGTCGTCGTCGGCACGTGCCCCGACCTGGGCGTCGTCGAACCCGTGGCCCAGCCCCTGCGCGCCATCGCCCGTCGGTGGGCCCGTGACCTCGCCGCGGCCCAGACCGTCGCCGTCGTCGAGGCGGGCGGCCGGTCCGTCTCTCTGGGCGACCTGCTCGGGCCCGAGTTCTCCGCGGCTCCGGCGGAGATGTTCAGCGCCGACCGCTTCCACCCCTCCCCCGCGGGCTACGCGCGCGCGGCGGCGGTGCTGCTGCCCGCGGTCTGCGCCTCGCTGGGGCTGTGGCCCGAGCCGCCGTCGGCCGGGCGGGAGGGGCGGGTCGTCCCCGTCGCCGAGGCCGCCTCGGCCGCGGCGTCCTCCACGAGCGGCTCCGCGGAGGAGTCGACGAGCGTGAGCCGGTTGTGGGTGAGGACGACCTCGAAGACGCCCGTCGCGACGTAGCGGCGCAGCAGGTCCACGGGCCCGCCGGC
>NZ_JABEMA010000284.1 GCF_013004605.1 Pseudokineococcus marinus | reverse complement strand
CCGATCTGGCGCCTCCTCCGCACCCGGGGGCGCGTCGACGGGCCGGCCGTAGTCGACGACGACGCCCACGCGCACCTGCCCCTCGACCGGTGCGACGTCCTGGCAGAGCTCGGCGAAGGTCGGTCGGCCGCGCGGCGGCCGCGGCCGGGCGTCGGCCGGTGCGGTCGCGAAGCGCCAGCCCTCGACGGTGCCGTCCTCGGCCGTCCGGGCGCTGGGGCCCACGGGCGCGAAGGACCAGGCGCCGTCCTCGACGAGGAAGGAGCCCCAGTAGGCGACGGCTTCCGGCGCCGGGGCCGGCGCCGTGGCCGACGCCGCGGGCGCGACGGCGAGCAGGGCGGCGACGGAGGCGGCTCCTGCGGTGGTGCGTCGTGCCAGTGTCCTCAGCGCTCCTCGTCGGTGGGCTCGTCGTCGGCGGGCTCCTCGTCGAGCGAGGCCCTCCGCCACGGTAGGCGCCGTCAGGCCACGTCCTGGCGGGCCCCGCGCTCGACCCCGGCCCGCACCGCCTCGAGCTGGGCCGCGACCGCGAGGCCGAGGTAGATGGCGACGGACGTCAGCTGCCCCCACAGGAGCAGCGCGACGACGACGGCGAGCGGCCCGTAGACGGTCGTGAAGCTCGCGGAGAGCTCGACGTACTCGACGACCCCCGCCGTCAGCACCGACCAGAGGGCGAGGACGACGAGGCCCCCCAGCGCCAGCCACGACCAGCCCGGCTGCACCCGGCGGGGCCCGTGGCGGAACATCGCCGTCACCGAGGCCACGAGCAGCAGCGCGCCCACCGGCACGGCCACCGCCTGCACGACGTCGTCGTCGCGCCCGTAGAGCTCCTGGACGGCGTCACCGGCCGGCCCGGAGCCGACGAGCAGGAGGAAGCCGGCCAGGGCCGGGAGACCCGCCACGACGGCCATGACGGCCGCCCGCGCGTAGCGCTGCCGGAAGGGGCGGTCGCGCTCGACGCCGTAGATGCGGTTGGCGCCGCGCTCGACCTGGGCCATCGCCGTCGTCAGCACGGCGAGGGCGGAGACGAGGCCGACCCACAGCGCCAGCCGCGCACCGCCCGAGGAGGGCTGGTCCAGCGTCGCGGTCACGAGCTCGCGCGAGACGCCCGGCGTGAGGGCGATGACGACGGCGCGCAGGACCCGGGCCACGTCCTGCCCGCTGACGGACCCGGCCAGCCCGACGAGCGCCACGACGAGCGGCAGGGCGGCGAGGCAGATCTGCAGCCCCAGGGCGCGCGAGTGGGAGAAGCCGTCGGCGTACCGGAAGCGGCGGAAGGACTCCACGGCGAGGGACGGCCCGCAGCGCCGCAGCGTGCGCCACGCGTCGTCGGCCTCGAGCTCCTCCTCGTGCCGCGAGGTCTCGGGCACGTGCGTGGCGCTGCTCACGCCGCGCAGCCTGGCACCTCCGCGCGGCCCCTCGTGCCGGCCCGGCCCCGTGCGCCCCGTGCCACCGGCCACCCGTGGGTGCCCGACGACCGGCCCGGCCGAGGCGGGCGAGGATGACCCCGTGACGCCGGAGGAGGTCGTGCGCGCCGAGGCCGCCCCGGCGCCGGTGCCGCTCGTGCCGGAGGTGGTGCTGCCCGTGGCCGCCGACGTCATGGCGGTGTGGCAGCGCGCGGAGGACCGCGCCGGCGCCCCGCAGCCACCGCCCTTCTGGGCCAGCCCGTGGGCGGGCGGCCAGGCCCTGGCGCGCACGGTGCTGGACCGGCCCGGCCTCGTGGCCGGGCGGCGGGTCGTCGACGTCGCCTGCGGGTCGGGCCTCGTGGCCGTGGCGGCGGCCCTCGCCGGCGCCGGTGACGTGCGGGCGCTCGACGTCGACCCGGCGGCGGTGGCCGCCGCCCGGTGGTCCGCCGCGCTCAACGGGGTGCACGTGGAGGTCCTGCTGGCCGACGCCCTGGCGGACGCCGGCCCGACCGGTCCGCTGGGCGGGGCGGAGGTGGTCCTCGTCGGCGACCTCTTCTACGAGCGCTCGACGGCGCTGCGGCTGCTGCCGGTGCTGCGGCGCCTGCGCGAGGGCGGCGCCGACGTCCTCGTCGGCGACCCCGGCCGCGCCCACCTGCCCCGCGCCGCCTTCGACGAGGTGGCGCGCCACGACGTGCCCGTCGTCGGGGGGCTGGAGGACCGCGCCGTCCGCTCCACCGCCGTGCTGCGCCCCTGGGCCCAGCCGCGGGACGGAGCCGGAGGCAGCGGGGGCCGGTAGGCCCCCGCGCGATCAGGCCCCCGGCTCGTCGCTGAGCGGCGTCCGGCAGGTGCCGCGGTAGACGTACTGCGAGAGCCGCTTGCGCTGGCGGCTCGACCAGTCGATGCGCGGGCGGCGCGCCTCCTCGGGCACGTAGCCGAGGCGGTAGACGGCCATGAGCTCGAGGTCCTCCGGCACCGCCAGCATCTGCTGGATCTCGGCCCAGGCCTCGGGCACCTCCATGGGGAAGGAGACGAACTGGATGCCCATGCCGAGCTGCACCGTCGTCAGCCAGATGTTCTCCACCGCGGCGCCCATGCCGAAGACGGAGTAGAAGCCGGAGAGCTCGCCCGGGCGGTACTCCTCCTTGTCGAGCAGCACGGCCAGCAGCAGCGGGGACCCGGCGACGAGCTGGCGGTTCTGCTCGGCGAGGGTCCGCGGCACGCGGAGCCGGTTCATCATCGCCTGGCCCGCGCCGGTGAAGACCGAGCGCGTGAAGGGGCGCAGGACCGCCGGCAGCTGGTCGATGAGCATCCCGTCGCGCCGCCGCTCCATCTCCTCCTCGGAGAAGCGGAAGTAGGGCTTGTACCGCTCGAAGAAGGTGCCGTTCGAGAGCATCCGCGCCATCGAGCTCGCGCTGATGTCGGCGACGCGCTCGATGACCTCGCGCTCCTCGACCAGGACGAAGCGCCAGGGCTGGCTGTTGAAGTGCGACGGCGCGGTGCCCGCGACCGTCACGAGCAGCCGCTGGTGCTCCTCCGAGACGGGGTCGGGCAGGAAGTGGCCGTTGGTCGTGCGGCGGTTGCGGACGACGTCGAGGAAGTCCACGGTCAGCGCCTCCGGGGGGCGGTCGGGGTCCGGTCCGCGGCGCGCTCGGAGGCGGCCGCGCGCAGGGCGAGCAGGTAGGCGGGCGCGGCCGAGGCCGCCAGCAGGACGTGCCCGCGCGAGGGCGCCCGCACCCGGGGGAGGACGGCGAGGGGGACCAGCGCCGGGACGAGCAGGGGGGCGGTGCGGCTGCCGGCCGCCGCGCCGAGCGCGACCGCTCCCGCCGCACCGGCCACGACGACCCCGTAGAGGGCGTGGTGGACCCAGTGCACCCGTGAGGTGTCGACCAGGCGCAGCCCCACGGCCGTCCCGAGGGCGCAGTTGGCGGCGTAGAGGGCCGCGGCCGCGCCGGCCCCGGTGCGGGCGAGCCGCCGTCCGGGACGCCGGCCGGGGGAGTGGCTCACGGCGCCGCCCTCAGCGCGGCTGCTCGCCGTGGCGGACCTGCGGCTTGGGCAGCCGGCTGCGGCGGATCTGCAGAGCGCGCAGGACGCCGTAGCGCACCGTGCCCGCCGGGAGGTCGTCGCCGAAGCGCGCGGAGAGGCGCTTCTTGAGGTGCCGGTTGAGGAGGAACGAGTCCACGACGACCGCGAGGACGACGAACCAGAGGGCGAGCGTCGAGTACAGCCCCCACAGGGTGTTGACCGACTGCAGCGCGAACTGGAGCACGACGAGGCCCAGGGCGGCGAAGAGGAGGTACTCCCCGACGTTGCGCCGGGCGTCGACGAGGTCGCGGGTGTAGCGGCGGGCCGGACCCTTGTCGCGGGCGGGCAGGTAGCGCTCGTCGCCCGTCTCCATCGCCGAGCGCGTGCGCAGGCGCTCGCTGCGCAGGCGCTCGCGGGAGGCCTTGGCGGCGGCCCGGCGGTCGGTGACGACGAGGGGACGGCGGCGCGCCGCCTCGGCCTCGTGGCGCCGCGGCGTCGTCGTTGGTGCGCCCGACCGTCGTCTCGCCGTCCGAGAGGAGCACGACGGCCGCGGGCACCGGAGCCGTCGGGTCGTCCGGGTCGGGCGGCGCCTGCTGGACCGCCGCGAGCGCGGCG
>NZ_JABEMA010000283.1 GCF_013004605.1 Pseudokineococcus marinus | reverse complement strand
GCCCGCGGCGCGCGCGGCGGCGTGCCGGGCGGGCCCCCTCCGGACGGTGGGGCGGGCGGTCGGGTGGGCGGTGGGGTGAGCGGGAGTGCGGTCGGTCGGGCGGCGTCGCTGCCACGGTGCTCGGTCGGTCTGGCGGTGACGGCCCACGGTGCGGTCGACCTCTCCTCGGGCGCACCCGGCGGGCGCGCGGAGGAGCCACCGTGCATCACGGAACGGTCACGGGTCAAAACACGCGGCGCTACCGGCGTGCGCCTGCGCTCCCGCTGTGCTACCCGCCGTGACGACGGGGGGGCCTCCGGCCCCGGTCGGCGGGCCCCCCGCACCGCCGCGTCACCGCTGGTGACGACGGGACCGCCGCCCCCCGCGCCGGCCCCCTAGGGCTCGAGGCCCTCCAGCAGCTCGGTGACGAGCGCGGCCACGGGCGAGCGCTCCGAGCGCGTGAGCGTCACGTGCGCGAAGAGCGGGTGGCCCTTGAGCTTCTCGATGACCGCGGCGACGCCGTCGTGGCGGCCCACGTGGAGGTTGTCGCGCTGGGCGACGTCGTGGGTGAGGACCACGCGGCTGCCCTGCCCGATGCGCGACAGGACGGTGAGCAGCACGCCGCGCTCGAGGGACTGCGCCTCGTCGACGACGACGAAGGCGTCGTGGAGGCTGCGGCCGCGGATGTGGGTGAGCGGCAGCACCTCGAGCAGGTCGCGGGCCATGACCTCCTCCACGACCTCGGGGCTCACGAGCGCCCCGAGGGTGTCGAAGACGGCCTGGGCCCAGGGGCCCATCTTCTCCGCCTCGGTGCCCGGCAGGTAGCCGAGGTCCTGGCCGCCGACGGCGTACAGGGGTCGGAAGACGACGACCTTCTTCTGCGTGCGGCGCTCGAGCACGGCCTCCAGCCCTGCGCACAGGGCCAGGGCGGACTTGCCCGTCCCCGCCCGCCCGCCGAGGCTGACGATGCCGAGGTCGGGGTCCAGCAGCAGGTCGACGGCGACCCGCTGCTCGGCGCTGCGGCCCCGGACGCCGAAGACCTCGCGGTCGCCCCGGACGAGCCGCACGGACTTGTCCGCCGCCACCCGCCCCAGCGCCGAGCCGCGCGGGCTGAGGAGCACGAGGCCCGTGTGGACGGGCAGCTCGGCCGCTCGAGGGTCCTCCAGCCGCTCCTCGCCGTACAGCTGCGCCATCGCCGCCTCGTCGAGCTCGAGCTCGGCGAGCCCGGTCCACCCGGAGTCGACCGCGGCGTCGGCCCGGTACTCCTCGGCGGGGAGCCCGAGGGCCGACGCCTTGACCCGCATGGGGGTGTCCTTGCTGACGACGACGACGTCGCGCCCCTCGGCCGACAGGTTGCGCGCGACGGCGAGCACCCGGGAGTCGTTGTCGCCGAGGCGCAGCCCGGCCGGCAGGGAGGTCGGGTCGACGTGGTTGAGCTCGACGTGCAGGGTGCCGCCGTCCGAGCCCACGGGCACCGGCCCGTCGAGGCGGCCGTGGCGGGCCCGCAGGTCGTCGAGGAGCCGCAGGGCCGTGCGCGCGAAGTAGCCGACCTCCGGGTGGTGGCGCTTGGCCTCGAGCTCGACGACGACGACGAGCGGCAGCACGACCTCGTGCTCGGCGAAGCGCAGCATCGCGTGCGGGTCCGAGAGGAGGACGGAGGTGTCGAGGACGTACGTGCGCGCGGGGGTGGTGGCCACGAGGTGCTCCTCACCCGCCCGCGCGCCGCCGCGCGGGCGGCTACTCGACGGGCTGGGCCGGCGGGGCGGGCCGTGCCGCGAGCGCTCCCCCGGCCCCGCGACGAGCGGGCGCGGCGGCGGCCGGCTCCCCGTCCACGGGTGCTGCTGGGGCGTGCGCCACGTCCGACCTCCCGGGGCGACGGGTCGGTCCGCCGCCGTCCCCGACGCTAGACCGCAGGGCCCGCCGCGCCGGGGAGCGCCCGGGCGCGTCGCGCGGACGGGTGAGCGGCGCGAGCGGCGCCCGTGACGGGTGGGCACGACGAGGCTCGTGGGACGTCGGCGGGCCGACGAGGCGGGGTCGTCAGGATCCGTAGCGGCGCTCGCGCGCGGCGTAGGCGCGCAGCGCGCGGAGCAGGTCCACGCGCCGGAAGGCGGGCCAGAGGGCCTCGCAGAAGTAGAACTCGCTGTGCGCGCTCTGCCACAGGAGGAAGCCCGAGAGCCGCTGCTCGCCGGAGGTGCGGATGACGAGGTCCGGATCGGGCTGGCCCTTGGTGTAGAGGTGCTCGGCGATGTGGTCGACGGTGACGACCTCGGCCAGCTCCTCCACCGTGCGCCCGGCCGCCGCCTCCTCGCGGAGCAGCGAGCGCACCGCGTCGGCGATCTCCTGGCGGCCGCCGTAGCCGATGGCGACGTTGACGTGGAGGCCGCCGTCGTCGCGCGTCGACGCCGCCGCCGCGGCGAGCCGCTCGGCCGTGTCCGGGGGCAGCAGGTGGAGCGCGCCGATCGGGTGCACGCGCCAGCGGCCGGTGGCGACGAGGCCGAGGACGGCGTCCTCGATGATGCCGAGGAGCTCGGAGACCTCGTCCGGGTCGCGCCGGAGGTTGTCCGTCGAGAGCAGGTAGAGCGTGACGACGCGGACGCCCGCGTCCTCGCACCAGCCGAGGAAGTCGATGATCTTGTCGGCGCCGCGGCGGTGGCCCGCGTGCGCGGCGAGCCCCGACTGGCGCGCCCAGCGGCGGTTGCCGTCGAGGATGACCCCCACGTGGTGGGGGCCCTCCGGGCTGCGGCCGACCGACGCCACGAGACGTCGCTCGTAGGCCCGGTACAGGAGGTCGCGCAGGGCCACGCACCGCACGCTACTCCGGCGCCGTCCGGCGCTCCTCGCCGACGGCGGACGGCCGCCCCGGGCACGTCTACGCTCGTCCGGTCGTCCTGCGGGGAGGGCGGGTGCGACAGCACGGGCGGACGCCGGCGGCGCCCGCCGACGCGGGTGCGGAGGAGGCCACGTGGACCAGGCGCGCAGCGGCAGCGGCCGCGGGGGTGCCCCGGCGGCACCGGAGCCGGGCGACGACGGGGCGCTGCGCTCCGCCGACCCGGGCAGCCCCGAGGAGGCGCGGACGGCGCCCACCGCCGGCGACGGCGGGCGGCGCGGCCCGGGCGGCGCCGTCAAGCCCCTGCTGCGGGGCTGGTTGCACCTCGGCATGTTCCCGCTCGTCCTCGCCGCCGGCATCGTGGCCGTCAGCCTCGCGCCGACGACCGAGAGCCGATGGGCGATGGCGGTCTTCGGGCTCACCGCGGCGATGCTCTTCGGCGTCAGCGCGCTCTACCACCGCGGACGCTGGTCGCCGCGCACGCAGGTGCTGCTCAAGCGGTTCGACCACTCGAACATCTTCCTCATCATCGCGGGCACCTACACGCCCTTCGCCGTCCTGCTCCTGCAGCCCGGCCCCCAGCGCGTGCTCCTGCTCGTGGCCTGGATCGCCGCCCTCGTCGGCATCGCGTTCCGGATCTTCTGGGTGGGCGCGCCGCGCTGGCTGTACGTGCCCGCCTACGTCGCCATGGGCTGGGTCGCCGTGGCCTTCCTCCCGCAGTTCCTCGAGGGGGGCGGGCCCGCCGTGCTCGTCCTCGTCGTCGTCGGGGGCCTGCTCTACACCGCCGGCGCGCTCGTCTACGGCCTCAAGCGGCCCGACCCCAGCCCGCGGTACTTCGGCTTCCACGAGATCTTCCACGCGCTCACCGTCGTGGCCTTCGTCTGCCACTACGTCGCGGCCTCGCTCGCGCTCTACAGCGGGGACCTCCCGACGTCCTGACGCCGGACCGGGGCGGGGCCTGCGCCGTCCCGGCGCCGAGCGGCGGCCCCTCCGCCCGCGCCCGCAGGCGAGGTGTGGCCATGTCGCCCCTCGGGACGGCGTCGACGGGGCGACATGGCCGCACGTCGCCTCCCTCCCGCGCCTCGACGGCGACATGGCCGCACGTCGCCCTCGCAGGCGGCGCGGTCAGCGGCGGGCGCCGACGGCGGCGGCGAGCACCGCGGGGTCGGTGGTGGGGGCGTCGCAGACGTGTCCCCGGCACACGTAGGCGGTGGCGCGGCCGCCCACGAGCCCCCGGCCG
>NZ_JABEMA010000282.1 GCF_013004605.1 Pseudokineococcus marinus | reverse complement strand
ACGATGTTGCTGCGCACCGCCGCCGGGTCCACGCACCCCGGCCGCGCGGCGGCGCACGCCGCGGCGAGCTCGCGGGCGCGCCGGTGGTCCTCGGCCAGGCGGTCGACGTGGTGGTCGAGGGCGTGCAGCCCCGCGGCCGCGAGCACCCCCGTCTGGCGCATGCCGCCCCCGAGCCGCTTGCGCAGCACCCGCGCCCGCTCGACGCGCTCGGCGCTGCCGACGAGCACCGAGCCGACGGGCGCCCCCAGCCCCTTGGACAGGCAGACGGAGACCGTGTCGGCGCAGGCGCCGTGGGCGGCGAGCCCGGCGAGGCCCGTGCCCTCCGCCACGACGGCGTTCCACAGCCGCGCGCCGTCGAGGTGCACCGCCACGCCGGCCGCCCGGGTGCGCTCGCGCAGGTCCTGCAGGACCGGCAGCGGGGTGATCGTGCCGCCGCCGAAGTTGTGCGTGTTCTCGACGGCGACCGCCGCCGTCGAGACGAGGTAGGGGCCGGCGTCCGGCGTCATGAGCGCCTCGACGACGTCGGGGTCGACGAGCCCGACCGGCGCCCCGGGCCGCGACGCCGAGGGCCACGTGCGCGTCGTGACGCCGCCGAGCGCCCCGTGCGCGCCCATCTCGGCGCGCACGACGTGCGCGAGGCTGTCGCACAGCAGCTCCTGACCGGGCTCCACGAGCAGGCGCACGCCGAGGACGTTGGCCATCGACCCGCTCGGGGTGAGCAGCCCGGCCTCGTGGCCGAGGAGCTCGGCCACCCGCTGCTCCAGCGCGGTGGTGGTCGGGTCCTCGCCGTAGACGTCGTCCCCGACGGGCGCCTCGGCCATCGCCCGCCGCATGGCGGCCGTCGGCCGCGTGACCGTGTCGGAGCGCAGGTCGACCGGCGCCCCGGCGCCGGGCGCCGTGCCGGACGTCGACGGGGCGGGCGCGGTGACCGCCACGCTCATCGGCCCCGCAGCATGTCGGCGGCCAGGAACGCCAGCTCGAGCGACTGCTGGTGGTTCAGCCGCGGGTCGCACAGCGTCTCGTAGCGCGTCGCGAGCGCCGCGTCGTCGATGTCCTCGACCCCGCCGAGCACCTCCGTGACGTCGTCGCCCGTCAGCTCGATGTGCAGGCCGCCGGGCACGGTGCCCGCCTCCCGGTGCGCCTCGAAGAAGCCGCGCACCTCGTCGACGACCTCGTCGAAGCGCCGGGTCTTCACGCCCGACGCGGTCGTGAAGGTGTTGCCGTGCATGGGGTCGCAGATCCACAGCGGCGTCCGTCCGGCGTCCGCCACCGCCCGCAGCAGCGGCGGGAGGGCCTCGCGGATGCGCCCGGCGCCCATGCGGGTGACGAAGGTGAGGCGGCCGGGCTCGTGGTCCGGGTCGAGCTTGTCGGCCAGGGCGAGCGCGTCCTCCGGCGTCGTCGTCGGCCCGAGCTTCACGCCGACGGGGTTGCGCACCCGCGACAGCAGGTCGACGTGGGCCCCGTCGACCTGGCGCGTGCGCTCCCCGATCCACAGGAAGTGCGCCGACACGTCGTAGGGCAGTTGCGTGCGCGAGTCGATCCGCGTGAGCGCCCGCTCGTAGTCCAGGAGCAGCGCCTCGTGGCTGGAGAACATCTCGGTCGAGCGGAGCGCGTCGAAGTCCGCGCCGCACGCCGCCATGAAGGCCATGGCGCGGTCGATCTCGCCGGCCAGGTCGGCGTACGCCGACGTGGCGCTGTTGCCGACGAAGCCCCGGTTCCACTCGTGCACCTGCCGCAGGTCGGCGAAGCCGCCCGAGGTGAAGGCCCGGATGAGGTTCAGCGTGCTCGCGGCCGTGTGGTAGGCCTTGACGAGCCGCTGCGGGTCGGGCGTGCGCGCCTCCTCGGTGAACGCGAAGCCGTTGACCGCGTCCCCCCGGTAGGCCGGCAGCGTGACGCCGTCGCGGGTCTCGCTGTCGCTGCTGCGCGGCTTGGCGAACTGCCCCGCCATCCGGCCCATCTTCACCACCGGCAGGCTCGCGCCGTAGGTGAGCACGACGGCCATCTGCAGGACCGTCTTGACGCGGCGGCGGATGGCGTCGGCCGTCGCGTCCGCGAAGGTCTCGGCGCAGTCGCCGCCCTGGAGGAGGAACGCCCGCCCCTGCGCCGCCTCCGCCAGCCGGCCGCGCAGGCGGTCGACCTCGCCCGCGAAGACGAGCGGCGGCAGCGCGGACAGCTCGGCCACCGCGCTCTCGAGGGCCCCCGCGTCCGGCCACGCCGGCTGCTGGACCCGCGGCAGGTCGCGGTGGGCGTCGAGGCCCCCCGCCGAGCGCGGGGCCGGGCCGGGGACGTCGTCCCCGGCGCCGCCGGGGACCTCGAGGCGGGTGGCGGGTGCGGTGCTCACGGCCGTCAGGGTAGGCGCCCCGTCCGACAGCCCGTCCGCGGCGTCCGGTGCGCGGTCAGGGGGCGACGCGGCCGTTGCGCTCGAAGGCGGCGTGGGTGAGGGGCATGAGGCCCTTCCACACGTCCTCCATCGCCTCGGCGCACATCTCGATCTCGCGCTGGGGGAAGGAGGGGAACGTCGAGCCCTCCCGCTGCGTGCGCAGGCTGAGGAAGTTCATGAGGGCGCGCGCGTTCATCGTCACGTACATCGACGAGTACGTCGTGACCGGCAGGACGACGCGGGCCACCTCGCGGGCGACGCCGGCGTCGAGCATGGCCCGGTAGGCCTCGTAGGCGCGGGTGCTCGCGGCGCGGACCTCGGCGTCGACGAGCGCGTGCTGGTCGGGCGTGCCCGCGGTGAAGCGGTAGGCGCCCGGCTTGCCCTCCTGCACGAGCCGGCGCTCGGGGCCGGGCACGTAGAAGACGGGCCTCAGCTCGCGGTAGCGGCCGCTCTCCTCGTTGTAGGAGGCGATGCGGTGCCGCATGAACTCGCGGAAGACGAAGATCGGCGCCTGCACGTAGAAGGTCATCGAGGTGTGCTCGAAGGGGCTGCCGTGCCGGTCCCGCATGAGGTAGTTGACGAGCCCCGCGGAGCGCTGCTGCGCCTGCTCGTCCGCGCCGACGTCGTCGCGGCTCGCCTCGCCCTTCGTCGAGACCCGCGCCGCGAAGAGGACGTCGGCGTCGCTCGCGCTCGAGCGCACGAGCTCGACGACGACGTCGCTGCGGAAGACGGGCTCGGGCACCGCGTCCCCGCCCGCGCCGCTGCCCCCGTCCGCGGGGGCCGACGACGTCGCGGGCGGGGCGCCCTGCACCTGCTCCTGGCGGGCGACCTCCTGCTCGGGCCGCTCGCTCACCGCTCCTCCCCCGCGGCGAGGACGCGGACGCCGTCGTCGTCCACCACGAGGCGCACGTGCCCGAGGTCGGGGACGACGACGTCGGCGTCGAGGGCGTCTGCGGGCGTCGTCGTCGTCACGGCGAGCGTGGCGCACCCCGCCGCGCGGGCCGCGGCGAGCCCCGCGGGGGCGTCCTCGACGACGAGGCACCGGGCGGGGTCGACGCCGAGGCGCTCGGCGGCGAGGAGGAACGGCTCGGGGTCGGGCTTGCCGCGCTCGACGTCGTCGGCCGTCACGACCACCTCGGGCACGGCGAGAGCCGCCTCGGCGATGCGCGCCAGGGCGAGCGGGCGCGTGCACGACGTGGCGAGCGCGGCGCGCCCGGGGGGCAGGAGGCCGAGCGCCTCCGCGGCGCCGGGCAGCGGGAGGATGCCGGCGGTGTCCTCGACCTCGAGCCGGTCGATGAGGGCGACGCCCTCGGCGACGCGCTCGGGCGGCACCAGCGCGGCGACGATGGCGCGGGCGGGGACGCCGTGCCAGCCGAGGAGGCGCTCCGGGTCCACCCCCATCTCCCCGGCCCAGCGCGTCCAGCAGCGCTCCACCGACGGCGTGGAGTCGATGAGCGTTCCGTCCATGTCGAAGAGGACGGCCGCGAACGGGGCGCGGTCCGGGTGCAGCACCGCGCCGGGCGCCGCCGCGCCCCGGGTGCCCACCGACGGCGCCCCGGGGCCGGTCTCGGCGCGGGGTGGGCTGCTCGGGGTCGGGCTGGTCGGGGTGGCGCTGGGCATGGGCGGCACCCTACGGGCGGGCGGCCCGG
>NZ_JABEMA010000281.1 GCF_013004605.1 Pseudokineococcus marinus | reverse complement strand
AGCTCGGCGACGGCCGCACCGGCGGCGACCGGCTCGGAGGCGCTCGCGGCCGGCGCCGCCGGGGCGGCGGGCTGGTCGGTGGCGTGCGCGTCACGGTGGGTCGGGGCCTCGTCGGGCTCCGCGGCGCCGCGGACGGCGTCGAGGACGGCGGCGAAGGCGGCGCTCTCGGTCGAGACCGGGCGACCGCGCTCGAGCGGCTCGGTCGGAGCGGCGTGCCGCCCCCGCGGCGCAGCGCCGTCGACGCCGGCGTCCGCGGCGGTCGGCCGCCCCGGAGCCGTCCTGCTCGTCCCGTTGATCCCCATCGAGGCATCGTCCCCCGCGTCCGCCGCGTCGACCAGGTGGTCGAGGGCGCCCCGGGCGCGGGCCGAGGGCGCTCCGCCGTCGGCGTCGAGCACGTTGGCGCGCACGAGCGCCCGGGCGATCGGGGAGTCGAAGATGTCGCCGATCACCTCGTCGCAGCGGTCCTGGCCCGCGGTCGCCCGCGGGGCGGGCACGCCCGGCGCGGGGGCCAGCGGGGTCCTCGGGTGTCCGAGCACGGGGTTCTCCTCCTGGTCGCGGCCCTGCGGGCCGTGCTGCGGCTCGCGGGCGGTGGCGCCCGGCGTGCTGCTGGTCGTGTCCGTGGCGGCGGTCCTGGTGCCGCCGGCCGTGGCGCTGGTCGTGGTGGGGCTGGTCGTCGTGCCGGTCGTGGCGCCGACGGCCCGGCCGGCCGGGACCGGCGCCGCGGCGCCCTCGCCGCTGTCCTCGGCGTCCGGGCCACCGGGCTTGAGCCCCGCGGCGGCCGCGTCACCGCTGACGTCGTGGGCGGCGTCGTCGTCGACCTCGACGACGAGCTCGAAGCGCTGGCGGGCGAAGAAGCCGGCCACGCCGCCGACGCGCACGCGCTCGGCGCGGACGACGCGGGCCCCCTCGCCGTGCTCGCTGGCCACGCGGGCCAGGAGCTCCTCCATGCCGTCCCCCTCGAGGACCACGGTGGTCATCGCCTCACACCCCCAGCGCCTGGGCGGCCGGGACCGCGGCGGCCCCCGTCACCGTCCCGACGGTCTCGATGCGGGGGCCGGACGAACCACCACCACCCGCCTCGGAGTAGGACAGCACGGGCAGGCGGGGGACGGCCAGGCCGACGAGGCGCCGCAGCGGCGCGCGCAGCACCGGCGCGCAGACGAGCACGGGCGACCAGCCGAGGTCCTCGGCCTGCCGCAGGGCGGCGTCCACCTGCTCGACGACGACCTCGGCGCGGCGGGGGTCGAGCGACAGCGTCGCCCCCTCCTCGCCGGGCCGGACCGACTCGGCCATCTGGTGCTCGAGCAGCGGGTCGAGCGTGATGACGCGCAGCACGCCGTCGCGGGCGCAGGCCGCCGCGATGGCGGGCCCGAGGGCCGCGCGCGCCGCGTCCACGAGCGCGTCGAGGTCGGCGCCGCCGCCGCGGCCGCGCAGCGAGAGCGCCTCGAAGATGCGGGGCAGGTCGCGGATGGCGACGCCCTCGTCGAGGAGCGCCCGCAGCACGCGCTGCACCTCGCCGAGCGTCATGACGCCGGGCACGAGCTCCTCGACGACCGCGGGGTCGTCGGCCTTCACCGCGTCGACGAGGGCGCGGACGTCCTCGCGGGAGAGCAGGCGGGCGGCGTGGGTCCGCACCACCTCGGCGAGGTGGGTGACGAGGACGGACGCCCGGTCGACGACGGTCGCCCCGGTCATCTCGGCCTGGTGCTGCAGCTCGGCGGGCACCCAGCGGCCGGCGAGGCCGAACACCGGCTCGCTCGTCGGCGTCCCGGGCAGGTGGTCGAGGTCGTCGCCGAGGGCGAGGACCCGCCCGGGGGGCGCCTGGCCGCGGCCGACCTCGACGCCGGAGATGCGGATCGCGTAGGAGGAGGTCGGCAGGTCGATGCTGTCGCGGGTCCGGACGGGCGGGACGACGAGGCCCAGCTCGAGCGCCGTCTTGCGGCGCAGCCCGCGGACGCGGTCGAGGAGGTCGCCACCGGCGCCGGTGTCCACGAGGTCGACGAGGTCGGGGGCGAGCACGACCTCGAGGGGGTCCACGCGCATCTGCTGGAGCAGGCCCTCGGGGCTGTCGGCGGCCGGGCCGGCGGGGAGCGCGGGCGTCGCCTCCTCCGCGGCGGCCTTGGCCGCCTGCGCCTTGCCGGCGCGCTGGGCGGCGAGCAGGACGGCGGCGCCGAGCACCATGAACGGCAGCTTCGGCATGCCCGGGATGATCGCGATGACGATGAGGCCGGCACCGGCGATGAGCAGCGCGGGGCGGTGCTGGAGCAGCTGGGCCGCGGCGTCGCTGCCCATGTCCCCCTGCGTCGTGGCGCGGGTGACGATGAGGCCGGTGGCGACGGAGAGCAGCAGGGCGGGGATCTGCGAGACGAGACCGTCGCCGACCGTCAGCAGGCTGTAGGTCTCCAGCGCCTCGCCGGCGGGCATGCCCTTCTGGACCATGCCGATGACGAAGCCGCCGACGAGGTTGACGACCGTGATGATGATGCCGGCGATGGCGTCGCCCTTGACGAACTTCGAGCCGCCGTCCATGGCGCCGTAGAAGTCGGCCTCCGCGGTGACGTCCGCCCGCCGCTGCCGGGCCGTGTCCTCGTCGATGAGCCCCGCGTTGAGGTCGGCGTCGATGGCCATCTGCTTGCCGGGCATCGCGTCGAGGGTGAAGCGCGCCCCCACCTCGGCGACGCGGCCGGCGCCGTTCGTGATGACGACGAACTGGATGATCACGAGGATCAGGAAGATCACGAGGCCGATGACGAGCGAGCCCGAGATGACGAACTCGCCGAAGGCCTGGATGACCTTGCCCGCGTGGGCGTCGCCGAGCACGAGGCGCGTCGAGGCGACGTTGAGGCCGAGGCGGAAGAGCGTCAGCACGAGCAGCAGGGCCGGGAAGATCGAGAAGTCCAGCGGCCGGCGCACGTACATCGCCGTCAGCAGGACGACGAGCGCGGCCGTGATGTTGGCCGCGATGAGGAGGTCCAGCAGCGGCGCCGGCACCGGCACGACGAGGAGCAGGACGATGCCGACGACGCCGACGGGGACGCCCAGGCGGCTCACGCGAGAACCCACGTCGTCCTCTCCCCGGGATCGCTCCCGGTGGTCCGGTCGGACCCCCGGGGCGGGCTCGGCCCGCCCGGGAGTCCTGCACGTGCGGGTCCGTCCGCCCTGCTCGCCGTCCTGGCTCCCCAGTCCTCGGCAGCGGGGCGGACCACCTTGAGCCGGACGGGTGCCGTCGGCGTGTCGCGGGCTCCCGGGCGCGTCGTCCTCCTCAGCCGCAGGACGGGCGCCGGTCGCCGGCGCACCACCAGCCGGACGGGCGGGGCCGGACGACGGGAGCCGAGGGCCGGACTGCGGGGAGCGGGACGGGGCGGCTCAGACGGGGTCGCGGTGCCCGCGGAAGACGAGGTGGTGCATGAGGAGGTAGCTGGCGGTCGAGGCGACGGCCATGCTGACGAGCTTGGCGAGCAGGTCGGTCGCCCCCCGCGGGAGCGTCGTCGCGTCGAGGACGGTCGCGGCGGCCCAGACGACGCCCGCCCCGAGGGCGACGTTGACGGCGCCCTGGACGGCGAAGCGGACGCGCTGGGCCCGGCGGGCGCGCAGCGAGGAGCGCGCGCGGCGGTCGCCGAAGGTCCAGCGGCTGTTCCACACGTAGCTGTGCACGAGTGCGGCCACGACCGCGACGGCGCTGAGCACCGCCAGCTCCTGCGGGCCGGGCGAGGGCCGCAGGGCGACGAGAGCGGCGAAGACGCCGAGGTCCACGAGGGCGTTGAGGCCGGCGACGACGCCGAAGCGCCCCACGCGCCGGGCCGGCGGCACGGAGCGCCCCCGCCCGTGCTCGTCCGCCGGGTGAGCACCCTGCGCCCGCGGCTCCTGCTCGGGCGGCTGCTGCCCGTCCCGCGTCCTCTCGCCGGTGGCCGTCCCGGACCGGGCGCCGCTCACCGGGCCCCCGCCGGCCGACGGGCGCCGCCGCCAGCCGGGAGGCGAACAGCCGCCGGAAGGGCTGCACAGCGAGCACTGCGGCGTCGGCGCGCCACCCGGTGGTCGTGGTGCTCACGCCGGGGC
>NZ_JABEMA010000280.1 GCF_013004605.1 Pseudokineococcus marinus | reverse complement strand
CGGGCGGATGGGCACGGCCGCCTGCCGGGCGGTCGAGACGGCCGACGACCTCGAGCTCGTCGCGCGCGTGCACCGCGGCGACGCCATGGACGCCGCGGCGGGCGCCGACGTCGCCGTCGTGCTGTCGGTGCCGGACGCCGCGCCGGCGCAGGTCGACTGGTGCGTGCGCCACGGCGTCCACGCCGTCGTCGGCACGACGGGCTGGACCGACGAGCGCCTCGACGCCGTGCGCGAGGCGCTCGGGCCGTCGCCGACGACGGGCGTCCTCGTGGCGCCGAACTTCGCCGTCGGGGCCGTCCTGGCCATGCGCTTCGCCGCGCAGGCGGCGCGCTTCTACGAGTCGGTGGAGGTCGTCGAGCTCCACCACCCCGACAAGGTCGACGCGCCGTCGGGGACGGCGGCGCGCACGGCCCGCGACGGCCGCTCGGTGCTGCACCGCCTCGAGGCGCTGCTGCCGCGCGTCAGCAAGCCCGTCCAGTACGTCGGCGGCGAGCTCAACGCCACCACGAAGGAGTGGGAGTGCGCCGGCCCCGCCACGGTGCGCTGGGCCCTCATGTACCCCGACGCCTACGAGGTCGGCGTGCCCAACCAGGGCGTCATGATCCTCTACGAGGTGCTCAACGAGCGGGCCGACGCCCTGGCCGAGCGCACCTACGCGGTGTGGCCGGACCTCGAGGCGCTCATGCGCGAGCACGACGTCCCGCAGTTCACCGTGGACGGGCACCGCCCCGTGGGCGACTTCGACCTCCTGGGCGTCTCCTTCGCCACCGAGCTCGGCTACACCAACCTGCTGACGGCGCTCGACCTCGCCGGCGTGCCCCTGCGCAGCGCGGAGCGCACCGAGGAGCACCCGCTCGTCGTCGCGGGCGGCCACGCCGCCTTCAACCCCGAGCCGGTCGCCGACTTCCTCGACGCCGTCGTCCTCGGCGACGGCGAGCAGGCCGTGCTCGCCGTCACCGACCTCGTGCGCGCCTTCAAGGAGGAGGGCTCCCCGGGCGGCCGGGAGGAGCTGCTGCTGCGCCTCGCGCGCTCCGGCGTCGTCTACGTGCCGCGCTTCTACGACGTCGCCTACGGCGAGGACGGGGCGCTCGCGTCCGTCGCGCCGAACCGGGACGGCGTGCCGTGGCGCGTCGTCAAGCACACGGTCATGGACCTCGACGCCTGGCCGTACCCCAAGCAGCCGCTCGTGCCGCTGGCCGAGAGCGTCCACGAGCGCATGAGCGTGGAGATCTTCCGCGGGTGCACGCGCGGCTGCCGGTTCTGCCAGGCCGGGATGATCACGCGGCCGGTGCGCGAGCGCTCCGCCGAGGGCATCGGCGCCATGGTGCAGAAGGGCCTCGAGGCCACCGGCTTCGAGGAGGTGGGGCTGCTGTCCCTGTCCTCGGCGGACCACAGCGAGATCGCCGAGGTCACCAAGGGCCTCGCCGACCGCTACGAGGGCACCGAGACGGGCCTGTCCCTGCCGAGCACCCGCGTCGACGCCTTCAACATCGAGCTCGCCAACGAGCTCTCGCGGAACGGGCGCCGCTCCGGGCTGACCTTCGCGCCCGAGGGCGGCAGCGAGCGCCTGCGCCGCGTCATCAACAAGATGGTGAGCGAGGAGGACCTCATCGCCACCGTCGCCACGGCCTTCGCCAACGGCTGGCGGCAGGTCAAGCTCTACTTCATGTGCGGGCTCCCCACGGAGACCGACGAGGACGTCCTCCAGATCGCCGAGATGGCCAAGAGGGTCATCGCGACGGGCCGCCAGGTGTCCGGGCGCAGCGACATCCGCTGCACCGTGTCCATCGGCGGCTTCGTGCCCAAGCCGCACACCCCCTTCCAGTGGGCGCCGCAGCTCTCGCACGAGGAGACCGACGCCCGGCTGGCGAAGCTGCGCGACGCGATCCGCTCCGACCGGCGCTACGGCCGGGCCATCGGCTTCCGCTACCACGACGGCAAGCCCGGCGTCGTCGAGGGCCTCCTGTCCCGGGGCGACCGGCGGCTGGCCGACGTCGTCGAGGCGGTGTGGCGCGACGGCGGCCGCTTCGACGGCTGGAGCGAGCACTTCTCCTACGAGCGCTGGGAGCAGGTGGCGCAGCGCGTCCTGGCCGCCCACGGCCTCGACGTCGACTGGTACACGACCCGCGAGCGCGACCTCGACGAGGTCCTCCCGTGGGACCACCTGGACTCGGGCCTGGACAAGGACTGGCTCTGGGAGGACTGGCAGGAGGCCCTGTCGGGGGTCGAGGTCGACGACTGCCGCTGGACCCCGTGCTTCGACTGCGGCGTCTGCCCGACGACGGACACGAGCATCCAGGTCGGCCCCTCCGGCCGGCCGATGCTGCCCCTGAGCGTCGTGCGGGCCTCCGGGGTCCTCGAGGGCGTCGGCACCAGCCCGGGGGGCACCCCCTGAGCGCGGTGCGCATCCGCCCGGCCGTGCTCGAGGCGGCCGGTGACGTGGCGGCGCTGGCGCTGCTGCGCCGCGCGGCCGCCTCCGAGGCCGGGCCGGTGCCCGCCGACGACGACTTCGGCCGCCGGTTCACCGCGTGGGTCCGGGCGCAGGCGCACCAGCGCACCTTCTGGCTCGCGGAGTCGCGGGGCGGCGGGGAGCGGCCCGCCGGCATGCGCCTGCCGGTGGGCATGGTGGGCCTCACGCGCTACGAGCGGCCGCCGCGCCCGGGCGAGCCGGTGACGACGGCGTGGGGCTACCTCGGCGCGCTCTTCGTCCTGCCCGACCACCGGGAGGGAGGCACCGGGGGAGCGCTCGTCGAGGCCGCGCTGGCGCACGCGCGCGACACCGGCCTCGTCCGTGTCGTGCTGTCGCCGGGCGGCACCCGCGCCGCGCCCCTCTACAAGCGCCTCGGCTTCCGCACGGCCAGGGAGCTGCTCGTGCACCCCCTCGAGCGCGACGCTCCGGAGGACGACGAGCCCGCGGGCCTCGACGACCTCGTCCACCCGCTGGACCTCCACCCGCTCGACTGAGGTCGCGCCGGCGCCGGCGCCGGCGCCGGCGCCGACCGCCGTCCCGCAGATCCCGACGCCCCGACGCATCCCCCCTGGAGCACCCGTGGCCAGCCGCACCCCCGAGGGACCGCCTCCGCCCCCCGCCGTCCAGCGGCTGCGCCTGCGCTACGCCCGTCGGGAGCGCCTGCGCTTCTCCAGCCACCGCGACTTCCAGCGCGCGCTGGAGCGGGCCCTGCGCCGCGCCGAGGTGCCCATGGCGTACTCGGCGGGCTTCTCGCCGCACCCCAAGGTCTCCTACGCGGGCGCGGCGCCCACCGGCTCGGCCAGCGAGGCCGAGTACGTGGAGATCGCCGTGACGGCGCGCTGCGACCCCGAGCGCCTGCGCTCCGCCCTCGACGCGGCGCTGCCCCCCGGGCTCGACGTCCTCGAGGTCGTGGAGGCGCCGCTGCACGGGGCCGCGCCGCTCGCGGACGTGCTCGAGGCCGGCGTGTGGGAGGTGGCGCTCCCCGGCGTGGGCGAGGCCGACGCCCGTCGCGCGGTGGACGCGCTCCTCGCCACCGGGTCGGCCGAGGTCGAGCGGGTGACCACCAAGGGGCGGCGGGTCCTCGACGTCCGCCCCGCCGTGCTGCGCCTCGACGTCGTCGAGCCGGCGGCCGCCGTGTCGACGACCGGCCGGGCCCTCGCCGCGTCGTCGGCGGCGGGCGGGGAGCCCTGTGCGATACTCCACCTGGTCGTCCGGCACGCCGCACCTGCCGTCCGACCCGACGACGTCCTCACCGCGCTCCGCGGGGTGTCCGACCTCGCGCCGCCGGAAGCGCCTCGCGCGACCCGGCTGGCGCAGGGGCCGCTCCTGGAGGGCGCGGCGGCCGTGGCGGATCCACTGGCCGCCGAGCGAGGTGCCGTCGGCGTCTGAGCCCCACCGCGCGCGCTCACCGGAGCCCGCTGCGCGGCCCGGACGCACCCCACGACTTCCGTCGCCCCCGGGCGACGACGAAAGGCCCGCGCGAGCTGGTGCGGCGCGACGCGCGGCCCAGGAACGGGAGCGCCCCCGTGGCACCGACCGACACCCCCGACTCGCCGGCGGACAGCGCCGGCACG
>NZ_JABEMA010000028.1 GCF_013004605.1 Pseudokineococcus marinus | reverse complement strand
CTCCATCAATGCACAACAACCACACCACGAACCCCGAAAGGCCCGCAGCCGGTCTTAATACACCTGGAACAACAGCACCCCACCCACTGGCGAGCAAGGCACCTGAACGCCCCCCACCACCCAAACCAGGCAGCAAGACACTTGACCAGAACCACGCGACACCAGACCCACCACAACGGCAGACCCAGCACCACCAGCCCAGCCCACAAAAAATGGCATTCGACTTCGGTACGCTGTTGAGTTCTCAAGAAGCAGACCCGCACACCAGACCGACCCGTGAAGGCGGCCCCCGCGTGAGGCGCTCCGCACCGTTCCCGGCGCGGCTCCGAAACACTAACCCAGATCCGCAGGCCTTCCGACCAACCCGACCCAGGCCCCACGCACACCCGCAAGACCAGCACCCCGAAGGAGAACCAGCCACACGGCCGAGCGAAGGAGCCAGACCCAGCGGGGACCGGCCACCGAACTGGTGTCCGTTCCTCCCTCCCGGGCGGCGAGGAAGAACGTTAGGCCACACCAGCGGCACGTGCAAGTCCGGCTCCCGGCCGGCCCCGCGGGCGGTCCCAGCCCCCACCCCGGCGACGACGCAGGCGGAGCGCCGGGTCGCTCAGCGCGGGCGTGCGTCCACCGCCGCCAGGGTGCGCTTGCCGCGGCGCAGGACCGCCCACCGCCCGTGCAGCAGCTGGCCGGGCGCGAGCTCGGCGTCCCCGTCGCGGACCGCGACGTTGTTGACGTACGCCCCGCCGTCGGCCACCGCACGACGGGCGGCCGAGCGGCTCGGGCTGAGGCCGCTCGCCGTCAGCAGCTCGACGACGGTCCGGGCTCCCTCCCCCACCGCCGTCTGCGGGAGCTCGGCCAGGGCTGCGGTCAGCGCCGGCTCGTCGAGGGCCTCGAGGTCCCCCCGCCCGAAGAGGGCGGCGGCGGCGGCCTCGGCGGACGCGACGGCGGCCTCCCCGTGCACGAGCGCCGTCACGTCGTGGGCCAGCGCGCGCTGCGCCTCCCGGGCGCCGGGGCGCTCCGCCGTCGCCGTGGCGAGCGCCTCGAGCTCCTCCCGGCTGCGATCGGTGAACACCCTGAGGTACCCGTCCACCGCGGCGTCCTCGGCGCGCAGCCAGAACTGGTGGAAGGCGTACGGCGACGTCAGGGAGGGGTCGAGCCAGACCGTCCCGCTCTCGGTCTTGCCGAACTTCGTCCCGTCGGCCTTGGTGACCAGCGGCACCGTGAAGGCGTGCACCTGCGTCTGGGCCGCGCGGTGCACGAGGTCCACGCCGGCGGTGATGTTGCCCCACTGGTCGCTCCCCCCGAACTGCAGCGTGCACCCGTGGCGCCGCCAGAGCTCGAGGTAGTCCATGCCCTGCAGCACCTGGTAGCTGAACTCGGTGAAGCTGATGCCCTCGTCGCTCGCCATGCGGGCGGCCACGGCGTCCTTGGCGAGCATCCGCCCCACGCGGAAGTGGCGGCCGACGTCGCGCAGGAGGTCGACGGCCGACAGGCGCGAGGTCCAGTCCATGTTGTCGACCATCCGGGCGGCGTTCGGCCCCTCCAGGTCGACGAAGGGCTCGATCTGCCGCCGGACGCTGTCGACCCACCCGGCGACGACGTCGGCGTCGTTGAGCTGCCGCTCGGCCGTGGGCTTCGGGTCGCCGATGAGGCCGGTGGCCCCGCCGACGAGCAGGAGCGGGTGGTGCCCGGCCCGCTGCAGGCGCCGGGCGACGAGGATCTGCACGAGGCTGCCGATGTGCAGGCTGGGCGCCGTCGGGTCGAAGCCGACGTAGAAGGTGCACGGCCGGGCCAGCGCGGCCCGCAGGGCCTCCTCGTCCGTGGACTGGGCCACCAGCCCGCGCCAGCGCAGGTCCTCGAGCACGTCGCTCACGCCACACCTCTCACGACAGCCGCCGTCCCGGCGGGCCGCCCGGCGCGGGCGGCCGCTCCAGCCTGCCAGAGGCCGCGCCCTCGCCCCCCGCTCCCTCGCCCGCCGGACCGCCACGCCCCCGTGGACGGCGCGGCGCGGCCCGCCGGTAGGGCGACACCGACGGCTCGCCCTCGAGGTGCAGCCGCCAGGGGAAGCGGGTCCCGTCGCCGCCCTCCCCGGAGACGCCGGTCCGCGGCCCGCGCCGCACGCGCCCGGCATGGACCTCGTCGCCGGGACGCCGCCCCAGGAGCCACGGGGAGGTCCCCGCGAGCAGGTCGTGGCCGTCGGAGGCGCCGTCGAGGCCGAGGGCGACGGTCAGGCGGGCCGGGCCGCGGGCCAGGTCGCGGTCCTCGCGGGCCGTGGGGCGCCGGGCCCGGGCCAGCGCGCCGCCCGCGACGACCTCACCGCCGCGCAGGAGCACCGCGGACGCCGTCCTGTCCGGGCCGCAGACGACGTTGGCGCACCAGTGCAGGCCGTACGAGCGGTACACGTAGAGGTGCCCGGGCGGCCCGAACATCACCGCGGTCCGCGGCGTGCGCCCCCGGGCGGCGTGGGACCCCGGGTCCCCCGGCCCCGCGTAGGCCTCCACCTCCGTGAGCCGGACGACGACCGCGCCGTCCGGCGTCGCGTGGACGACGTGGCAGCCGAGGAGGTCGGCGGCCACCTCGAGCACGGGCCGGGCCAGCGCCGCCCGGGTGAGCGGGGCCGCCAGCCCCGCGGGGAGGTCGCCGGCGGCGGGGCCGAGGTGCTCCGTCACGCCGGCGAGGACGCCCCGGGGGCGCGCTGCGCCCACGCCCGCAGCGCCGCGCTGCGCGAGCGCGCGGCGTCGAGCTGCTCGGCGACCCGGACGGGCGCCGTGCCGCCCACGGCGTCGCGGGAGGCGAGGGAGCCCTCGACGGTGAGCACGTCGCGGACGGAGGGGTCGAGGTGCGGCGAGATCTCGGCCAGGTCGTCGTCGGTGAGGTCGACGAGCTCGACGCCGCGCTCCTCGCAGCGCCGCACGCAGGCCCCCGCCACCTCGTGGGCCTCCCGGAAGGGCGTGCCGCGGCGGACGAGCCAGTCGGCCACGTCGGTCGCCAGGGAGAAGCCCTGGGGGGCGAGCTCGGCCATCCGGTCGGTGCGGAAGCGCAGCGTGGCGACCATGCCGGTGACCGCCGGCAGGAGCACCTGCAGGGTGTCGACCGCGTCGAAGACCGGCTCCTTGTCCTCCTGGAGGTCGCGGTTGTAGGCGAGCGGCAGGCCCTTGAGCGTCGTCAGCAGGCCGGTGAGGTCGCCGACGAGGCGCCCCGCCTTGCCGCGGGCGAGCTCGGCCACGTCGGGGTTCTTCTTCTGCGGCATGATGCTCGACCCCGTCGAGAAGGCGTCGTCGAGCACGACGAAGGAGAACTCCTTCGTCGCCCACAGGACGACCTCCTCGGACAGCCGGGACAGGTCCACGCCCGCCATCGCCAGCACGAAGCAGGCCTCGGCGACGACGTCGCGCGCCGCTGTGCCGTCGATGGAGTTCTCCACCGGCCCGTCGAAGCCGAGCTCGGCGGCCACGGCCGCCGGGTCGAGCCCCAGCGAGGAGCCCGCGAGCGCGCCCGAGCCGTACGGCGAGCGCGCCGCCCGCGCGTCCCAGTCGTGCAGCCGCTCGACGTCGCGCAGCAGCGGCCACGCGTGCGCCAGCAGGTGGTGCGCGAGGAGCACCGGCTGGGCGTGCTGCAGGTGCGTGCGCCCGGGCATCGGGGCCCTCGGGTGCGCGGCCGCCTGCTCGGCCAGGGCGTCCACGAGGTCGAGGAGCAGCCCGCCGACGACGCGGAGCTCCTCGCGCAGGTACGAGCGCACCATCGTGGCGATCTGGTCGTTGCGCGAGCGGCCGGCGCGCAGGCGACCGCCCAGGTCGTCGCCCGCGCGCTCGAGGAGGCCGCGCTCCAGCGCCCCGTGCACGTCCTCGTCGGCCGGCGACGGCCCGAAGGCGCCGGAGACGACGTCGGCCTCCAGGGCCTCGAGGGCGGCGAGCATGCCGTCGAGCTGCCCGTCGTCGAGCAGCCCCGCCCGGTGCAGCACCCGGGCGTGCGCCCGGGAGCCCGCGAGGTCGTGGCGGGCGAGGCGCCAGTCGAAGTGCGTCGAGCGCGACAGCTCGGTGAGCGCCTGCGCGCTCGTGCCGGCGAAGCGGCCGCCCCAGAGCCGCCCCTCGCCCGTCGCCCCCGCGCCCCCTGCGGCCTCAGCCACGGGTGCGCTGGTCCCGGCCCGAGGCGATCTTGCTCGGCAGGCCCCAGATGTCGACGAAGCCCTTGGCGAGCGACTGGTCGAAGGAGTCGCCCGAGTCGTACGTCGCGAGCGAGAAGTCGTAGAGGCTCGTCTCGCTGCGGCGCCCCGTGACGACGGCGCGCCCGGCGTGGAGCACCATCCGCACCTCGCCGGTGACGTGCTCCTGGCTCTCGGCGACGAAGACGTCGAGGGCGCGCTTCAGCGGGGAGAACCACAGGCCGTCGTAGACGAGCTCGGACCAGCGCTGGGACACCCCGCGCTTGAAGCGGGCGAGGTCGCGCTCGAGGGTGACGTTCTCGAGCTCCTCGTGCGCCGTCAGCAGCGCGATCGCCCCCGGCGCCTCGTAGACCTCGCGGCTCTTGATGCCCACGAGGCGGTCCTCGACCATGTCGATCCGGCCGACGCCCTGCTCACCGGCGCGGCGGTTGAGCTCCTCGATCGCCTGCAGCACCGTGACCGGGCGGCCGTCGAGGGCCACCGGCACCCCGCGCTCGAAGGCGACGACGACCTCGTCCGGGCCCGGGGACTGCCCCGGCTCCTGCGTGTAGCTGTAGACGTCCTTGGTCGGCGCGTTCCAGATGTCCTCCAGGAAGCCCGTCTCGACGGCGCGGCCCCAGACGTTCTGGTCGATCGAGAAGGGGTTGCTCTTCGTCGTCTCGATGGGCAGCTCGTGGGCCTGGGCGAACTCGATGGCCTTGTCGCGCGTCAGCGCGAGGTCGCGGACGGGCGCGATGCAGGACAGCTCGGGCGCGAGGCTCTGGATGCCGACCTCGAAGCGGACCTGGTCGTTGCCCTTGCCGGTGCAGCCGTGGGCGACGACGGACGCGCCGTGCTGCTGGGCCGCCGCGACGAGGTGCTTGACGATGACGGGCCGCGAGATCGCCGACACGAGCGGGTAGCGGTCCATGTAGAGGGCGCCCGCCTGCAGCGCGGGCAGGCAGTACTCGTCGGCGAACTCGTCGCGGGCGTCGGCGACCTCGGCCTCCACGGCGCCGCACGCCAGGGCGCGCTCGCGGATGGTCTGGAGGTCCTCGCCCCCCTGGCCGACGTCGACGGCGACGGCGACGACCTCGGCCCCCGTGCGCTCGGCGATCCAGCCGATGGCCACGGAGGTGTCGAGGCCTCCGGAGTAGGCGAGGACGACGCGGTCGGTCACAGGGTGCTCCTCAGGTGCTCTCGGGGGTGGTGCGTGCGGTGGTGCGTGCGGTGGTCGTGCGGTGGTCGAGCTGTGGTGGGGGGCCGGGCTCAGGCTCCCGTGCGCCCGGCGGCCAGGTCCAGCAGGCGGCGCGCCGTGGCGTCGCCGTCCGGGCCGCGCCCGATGACGAGGACGGTGTCGTCCCCTGCGATGGTGCCGAGCACCTCGGGCAGGACCGAGGTGTCGATGGCGGAGGCCAGGTACTGCGCCGCGCCGGGCGGCGTGCGCAGGACGACGAGGGACCCGGACGCCTCCGCCGTGACGAGGAGCTCCTCGGCCAGGCGGGACAGCCGGGCCAGCGACGTCCCGGCCGCCCGCGCGGCGACCGGCGTGCGGTCGCCGCCCTCGCCCGGGACGGCGTAGACGAGCCCGTGCTCGGGGTCGCGGACCTTGGTGGCGCCGAGCTCGACGAGGTCGCGCGACAGCGTCGCCTGGGTGACCTCGACCCCCTCCGTCGCGAGCAGCTCGGCGAGCTCGGTCTGCGAGCGCACCGGCCACGAGCGCAGGAGGGCGACGACGCGGGCGTGGCGGGCCGCCCGGGTCGAGGGTCGCCCCGACCCCGACCCCGAGCCCGTGCCCGCCCCGGGCGCGGCCCCGGCGCTCACGCCTCCTCCTGCGCCGCGGCCGCGAGGACCGCCGGCAGGGCGGCGACGAAGGAGCCGGCCTGCTCGTCGGTGAGGACGAGCGGCGGGGCGAGGCGCACGGCCGACGGGGCGACCGCGTTGACGACGAAGCCCGCCTCGAGGGCGGCCCGGGCGACGGCCGGCGCGGCAGGGCGCGAGAGCTCCAGGGCCAGCAGCAGGCCCTCGCCGCGCACCCCCGCGAGCAGCCCGGTGGGGTCGTCGACGCCGGCGAGGTCGGCCGCCCAGCGGGTGCCGAGGTCGCGCGCCCGCTCGACGAGCCCGTCGCGCTCGAGCACGTGGAGGACGGCCAGGGCCGCGGCGGCGCACACGGGGTTGCCCCCGAAGGTCGTGCCGTGCTGGCCGGCCCCGAGCAGCGCGCCGGGCCCCTCGCCGAGGCCGACGACGGCGCCGACGGGGAGGCCGCCGCCGAGGCCCTTGGCGAGGGTGACGACGTCGGCGTCGACGCGGCCGTCGGGGCCCGCGGCGGCGAACCACCGCCCGGTGCGCCCCACGCCGGTCTGCACCTCGTCGACGACGAGGAGCGCGCCGGCGGCCGCGGTGAGCTCGCGCGCGGCGGCGAGGTAGCCGGGGGGCAGGGGGCGCACACCGGCCTCGCCCTGCACGGGCTCGACGACCAGGGCGCCGACCCGTTGGCCGGCGTCGCCGTCGAGGGCCGCCGCGAGCGCGTCGACGTCGCCGAACGGCAGGTGCCGCACGCCGCCGGGCAGGGGCTCGAAGGGCTCGCGGATCGCCTGCTTCGCGGTGAGGGCGAGCGCGCCCATGGACCGCCCGTGGAAGGCGCCCTCGAGGGCGAGCACCTCGGGGCGGCCGGTGCGCCGCGTCATCTTGAACGCGCCCTCGTTGGCCTCGGTCCCGCTGCTGCAGAGGAAGACCCGGCTCCCCTCGGGCGCTCCCAGGAGCTCGAGCAGCCGCTCGGCCAGGGCGACCTGCGGGCCCGTCGCGAAGAAGTTCGAGACGTGGCCGAGGGTCGCCATCTGCGCCGTCACCGCGGCGGTGAGGACGGGGTGGGCGTGGCCGAGGGCGTTGACCGCGATGCCGGCGAGCAGGTCGAGGTAGCGCCGGCCGTCGGCGTCCCACACCCAGGCGCCCTCGCCGCGGACGAGCACCCGCTGCGGCGCGCCGTAGGTGCCCATGAGGGCGCGCGCGTAGCGCTCGGCCACGGCGCCGCCGACGGCGTCGCCGACGCCCGGGACCTCCGCGACCGCTCCCGCGCTCACGGCAGCACCACCTGGGTGCCGACGCCCTCGGGCGTGAAGACCTCGAGGAGCACGGCGTGCTCGACCCGGCCGTCGAGCACGGTGGCCTGCGGCACCCCGGCCCGCACGGCGCGCAGGCACGCCTCCATCTTGGGGATCATCCCGGCGTCCAGCCCCGGGAGGAGCGCCTCGAGGTCGTCGGCCGTGATCGAGCGGACGAGCGAGGAGCGGTCGGGCCAGTCGGCGTAGAGGCCCTCGACGTCGGTGAGAACGACGAGCTTGGCGGCGCCGAGCGCCGCGGCGATGGCCGCCGCGGCGGTGTCGGCGTTGACGTTGAGGACGGCCCCGGCCTCCACGGCGTCGCCGTCGGCCTCGGGGGCGACCGTGGCGACGACGGGGATGCGGCCCGCCTCGAGGAGGTCGAGGACGGCCGTGGGGTCGACGTCGACGACGTCCCCCACGAGGCCGACGTCCACGGGCTCCCCGTCGACGAGCGCCTCGCGGCGGACGGCGCGCAGGAGGCCCGCGTCCTCCCCGGAGAGGCCGACGGCGAGGGGGCCGTGCGCGTTGAGGAGGCCGACGAGCTCGCGCCCGACCTGGCCGACGAGCACCATCCGGACGACGTCCATCGCCTCGGGCGTGGTCACCCGCAGCCCGCCGCGGAACTCGCTCTCGATGCCCAGGCGGCCGAGCATGCTCGAGATCTGGGGCCCGCCGCCGTGGACGACGACGGGGCGCACGCCGACGGAGCGCAGGAACACCATGTCCGCGGCGAAGGCGCGGCGCAGGCGGTCGTCGACCATGGCGTTGCCGCCGTACTTGACGACGACGACCTCGCCGGCGAAGCGCTGCAGCCACGGCAGCGCCTCGACGAGCACGGCGGCCTTGGCCCCGGCGTCGAGGTCGGAGGTCGTGGCGGGGGTGACGGAGCCCGGGGCGGCGGGCGGCGCCCCGGCCCCGTCGGCGGTGGGCGCGCTCACGTCGAGTACGCCGAGTTCTCGTGCACGTAGGCGTGCGTGAGGTCGTTGGTCCACACCGTGGCCTCCTCGGGGCCGGCCTTGAGGTCGACGACCACCTCGACGTCGCGCGCCGAGAGGTCGACGAGGGAGCGGGGCTCGCCGACCGCGCCGTCGCGGCAGACGGCGACGCCGTTGAAGGAGACGTCGAGCACCGCCGGGTCGAAGGCGGCGGAGGTCGTGCCGACGGCCGCCATGACGCGGCCCCAGTTCGGGTCCCGCCCGAAGACGGCGGCCTTGAAGAGGTTGCTGCGCGCCACCGAGCGGGCCACCTCCAGGGCGTCGGCCTCGGAGGCGGCGCCGCGGACGGTGATGGCGACGTCGTGCTCGCTGCCCTCGGCGTCCGACAGCAGCTGGGAGGCCAGGTCGGCGCACAGCGGCCGCAGCGCCGCCGCCAGCTCCTCGGCGCCGACGCGCACGCCGGAGGCCCCGCTCGCCAGCAGCGCGACGGTGTCGTTGGTCGACTGGCAGCCGTCGGAGTCGAGGCGGTCGAAGGTCGCGGCCGTCGCGGCGCGCAGGGCGGCGTCGGCGTCGGCCGGCTCGACGACGGCGTCCGTCGTCAGGACGACGAGCATCGTCGCGAGCGCCGGCGCGAGCATGCCCGCGCCCTTGGCCATCCCCCCGCACGACCAGCCGTCGCGCTCGACGACGGACGTCTTCGGCACCGTGTCGGTCGTCATGACCGCCACGGCGGCGTCGTCCCCGCCCTCGGCCGACAGCGCGCCGGCGGCGGCGTCCACGCCCGCGAGGAGCCGCTCGGCGTCGAGCTGCTCGCCGATGAGGCCGGTCGAGCAGACGAGCACCTCGCCGGCGCCGCAGCCGAGGAGCTCGGCCGTGCGCTCGGCGGTGCGGTGGGTCGCCGCGAAGCCCTGGGGGCCCGTGTAGCAGTTGGCCCCGCCGGAGTTGAGGACGACGGCGCGGCCCCGCCCCGTGCGGGCGACGACCTCCGACCACAGCACCGGGTTCGCCTTGCACCGGTTCGAGGTGAAGACGGCGGCCAGCACGTCGAGGGGCCCGTCGTTGACGACGAGCGCGACGTCGGGGCGGCCGCTGGGCTTGAGGCCGGCCGTCACGCCGGCGGCGCGGAAGCCGGCGGGGGCGGTGGTGCTCACGAGGGCCTCCTGGCGGTGGTGCCGGCGGACGGGCGACGGGGTGGGGGGACGGCGGGGCGGCGGACGCTCACGGCGCCAGCCCGACGGCGCTGAGCCCCGCACCCTCGGGGAGGCCGAGCGCGATGTTGAGGCCCTGCACGGCGGCGCCGGCGGTGCCCTTGACGAGGTTGTCGACGGCGGCGACGGCGACGACCCGGCCGACGCGCTCGTCGAGCGCGACCTGGAGGTGGACGGCGTTGGAGCCCGCCACGTCCTTGGTCCGCGGCCAGCGGCCCTCGGGCAGCACGTGGACGAAGGCCTCGTCCGCGTAGGCGTCCTGCCAGGCGGCCCGGACCTGCGCGGCCGTCGTCCCCGGCTGCGTGCGGGCCGTCGCCGTGGCGAGGATGCCGCGCGGCATCGGCGCGAGCGTCGGGGTGAAGGACGCGCGGACCGGCTCGCCGGCGGCGGCGGCGAGCCCCTGCTCGACCTCCGGGGTGTGCCGGTGGACGCCCCCGACGCCGTAGGGCGACATCGACCCCATGACCTCGGCGCCGAGCATCGTCACCTTCGCGGCGCGGCCGGCGCCCGAGGTGCCGGAGGCCGCCACGACGACGACGTCGTCGGCCTCGCACAGGCCGGCGGCCATGCCCGGGGCGAGGGCGAGGGTGCAGGCCGTGGGGTAGCAGCCGGGGACGGCGAGGCGCCGGGCGCCGACGAGGGCGTCGCGCTGGCGGCCGCCGCCCGCCAGGGGCAGCTCGGGCAGGGCGTACGGCCACGTGCCGGCGTGGGGGCTGCCGTAGAAGGCCTCCCACGCGGCGGCGTCCGCGAGCCGGTGGTCGGCGGCGGCGTCGACGACGAGCACCTCGTCGCCGAGCTCGGCGGCGAGCGGGCCGGAGCTGCCGTGCGGCAGCGCCAGGACGACGACGTCGTGCCCGGCGAGCACCTCGGCGCTCGTGGGCTCGAGGACCCGGTCGGCCAGCGGCAGCAGGTGCGGGGCGTGCTGGCCCAGCGGGGTCCCCGCGCTCGAGGCCGCGGTCAGCGCCCCGACCTCGACGTCCGGGTGGCCGAGCAGGAGGCGCAGGACCTCCGCCCCCGCGTAGCCGCTGGCCCCCGCGACCGCCACCCTCACCATGCGCATGACCATACACACTGGTGGATGCTCATGCGAACGCCGGAGCGCCCGCTCGGCCGACGGACCGGCGGGCGCCCGGCCGCCGGCGTCGGCGGCCGGGGTCAGGTGCCGCGCTCAGCTGCCGCGCAGGACGGCGCCCGTCGCCTCCCCCGCCGCCGCCACCGCGGCCTCGCGCGCCTGCGCGACCTCGGCCCCGGTGAGCGTGCGGTCGGCGGCCCGGAAGCGCAGCGAGAAGGCCAGGGACCGGCGGCCCTCGCCCACCTGCTCGCCGACGTAGACGTCGACGAGCCGGCACTCCTCGAGCAGGGGCCCGGCGCCGCGCCGCAGGGCCGCCTCGACGTCGGCGGCGGGCACGGACGCGTCGACGACGAGGGCGACGTCCTGCTTGACCACGGGGTAGGTCGCGAGGGCGCCCGGACGCGGCGGGCCGGGCAGCGCGCCCAGGAGGACGTCGAGGTCGAGCTCGAGCGCGACCGAGCGGGCCGGCACCTCGAGCGCCGTGACGGCCCGCGGGGCCAGCTCGCCGGCGTGGCCGACGACGGCCCCCGCGGCCGGCCCCCCGGCCACCCGCAGCGCCGCGCAGCGACCGGGGTGGAACGGCGGACGGTCGGCCTCGGCCACGGCCGCCAGCGGGACGCCGAGGACCTCGCCGACGAGGAGGGCGAGCTCGACGGCGTCACGGGCGTCGGCGCTGCGGCCCCGCCCCTCCCAGTCTCGCGGGGTGCGCGCACCGACGAGGAGCGCCGCGACGTGGAGGGGCTGGTGCGGCACCGACGCCCGGACGGCCGCCTCCTCCTCCGCGGTCGGCCGCCGGTCGACGCCCGGCCGGGGGGACGGCGCGCGGTCCGCCGCGGGCAGCGCCACCGAGCCCAGCTCGAAGAGCGCCACGTCGTCGGCGCCGCGGCCGACGTTGCGGCGCAGGACGTCGACGAGCGTCGCGAGCAGGCTCGTGCGCAGGAGCGGCTCCTCCTCGCGCAGCGGGTTGGCCACGCGCAGGGCGCGGCGACGCTCGTCCCCGTCGGGCAGCCCCAGGGCGTCGGCCCGCTCCGGCGAGACGAACGGGTAGCTCGCCACCTCGACGAGGCCCGCCTCGGCGAGCGCGCGGGCCACGGAGCGCACCGCGCGGCGGCGCGCCGTGAGACCACCACCGGCGACGACCCCGCCGGCCGTGCCCGGCACGGCCCGGGGCAGCACGGAGGGGATGCGGTCGTAGCCGTCGAGGCGCGCGACCTCCTCCACGAGGTCCGCGGCCTGCTGGAGGTCCGGCCGCCACGACGGCGGCTCGACCGACCAGGCGCCGACGGCGGGGCCCGTGCCCGCGGCGGCGGTGCCCGCGAGCGCGTCCGGGGCGCCGGGGCCGCCGGAGACCGCGCACCCGACCTGCTCGAGCAGCGCGCGCACGCGCTCGGGTGCGTAGTCGACGCCCACCAGCCGAGCGGGCTCCCGGACGGGGAGGGAGACGACCGGCCGCTCGGCCGGCCCGCCGACGTCGGTGAGGCCGTCCTCGGCGGTGCCGCCGCCGTGCTCGACGAGCAGGTCGACGGCCAGCTGGGAGGCGGCCGCCGCCATCGCGTCGTCGACGCCGCGCTCGAAGCGACGGCTCGCCTCGCTGGGGAGGCGGTGCCGCCGGGCCGTGCGCGCGACGGAGACGGGGTCGAAGCACGCCGCCTCGAGGACCACGTCGCGGGTCGCCGCGGTGACCTCGGTGCTCGCCCCGCCCATGACGCCGGCCAGCCCGACGGCTCGAGCCCCCTCCGCGCCGTCGGCGATGACGAGGTCCTCGGGGTGCAGGGCCCGCTCGACGCCGTCGAGCGTCGTCAGGCGCTCCCCCGCACGGGCGCGGCGGACGACGAGGGCCCCGTCGAGGCGCGCGGCGTCGTAGGCGTGCAGCGGCTGGCCGACGAGGAGCATGACGTAGTTCGTCACGTCGACGGCGAGCGACACCGGGCGCATCCCCGCCTGGACGAGCCGACGGCGCAGCCACCACGGTGACGGACGGCTCGGGTCGACGCCGCAGACCGTGCGCGCGGTGAACCGGCTCGCCCCCGGCCGCCCGTCGACGGGCCCCTCGTCGGCGAGGACGACGTCGCGCTCACCCGGCGCGCTCGGCACCCGGACGCCGGCCAGCGGGTCGCGGAAGGCGGTGGCGACGTCGAGCCCGCGACCGTGGGCGTGCTCGCGCCCGAGCCCGCGGACGCTGAGGCAGTAGCCGCGGTCGGGGGTGACGTTGACCTCGACGACCCGGTCGTCCAGCCCGAGGAGGGCCTTGGCGTCGTCGCCCGGCGCGGCGCCGTCCGCCGCGGCCCCGAGGAGCTCCGCGAGCACGATGATCCCGTCGGAGTCCTCCCCCAGCCCCAGCTCGGCGGTGGAGCAGATCATCCCGTCGGACACGTGCCCGTAGGTCTTCCGCGCGGCGATGGCGAAGCCGCCGGGCAGCACGGCGCCGGGCAGGCTGACGACGACGAGGTCGCCGGCGCCGAAGTTCTGCGCGCCGCAGACGATGCCCCGCGGCTCCTCCTCGCCGACGTCGACCGAGCACCAGTGGATGGTCTTGCCGTTCTTCTGCGGCTCGGGCTCGGCCGACAGGACGCGGCCGACGACGACGGGGCCGCTGACGTCGCCGCCGTGCAGGCCCTCCTCCTCGAGGCCGACGCGCACGAGCACCGCGGCGACGTCCTCCGCGGTCGCGCCGTCCGCGACGTCCGTGACCTCCGCGAGCCAGCTCACCCCGACGCGCATCAGACCTCCACCCCGAAGCGCCGGCTGAACCGGGCGTCGCCCTCGACCATGTCGCGCATGTCCTGCACGCCGTTGCGGAACATCAGCGTCCGCTCGATCCCCATGCCGAACGCGAAGCCGGAGAACCGCTCGGGGTCCACCCCCGCGGCCCGCAGGACGTGGGGGTTGACCATCCCGCAGCCGCCCCACTCGATCCATCCCGTGCCCCCGCAGGTGCGGCAGGGGGCGCCCTCGCCCGCGGGGTCGTCCGCGCGGGTCGAGGCCGCCTCCTCGGCGGCGGTCGCCGCCCCCTGCGCGCGGGCGGCCGCCCCGCCGTCGGGGGCGACGACGCCGGTGCCGGCGCAGACGGGGCAGCGGACGTCGAGCTCGGCGCTCGGCTCGGTGAAGGGGAAGAAGGCCGGGCGCAGGCGCGTGACCGTGCCCTCCCCGAGCATCGCCACGGCCAGGGCGTCGAGGACGCCCCGCAGGTGCGCCATCGTCAGGTGCTCGTCGACGGCGAGCCCCTCGACCTGCGTGAAGACGGGCGTGTGGGTGGCGTCGAGCTCGTCGGTCCGGAAGACGCGCCCGGGGACGGCGACGTAGAGCGGCGCGCCGTGGTCGAGCAGGGCGCGCGCCTGCACGGGCGAGGTGTGCGTGCGCAGCACCAGCCCGTCCTCCGGCGGGTCGACGAAGAAGGTGTCCTGCATCTGCCGCGCGGGGTGGTCGGGGCCGAAGTTGAGGGCGTCGAAGTTGAACCACTCCGCCTCGACCTCGGGCCCCTCGAGCACGCTCCAGCCGAGCCCGGTGAAGAAGTCCTCCACGCGCTCGACGAGCAGCCCCAGCGGGTGCCGGGCCCCCCGGGGGCGCCGCGACGTCGCCTGCGTGAGGTCGAGCGCCTCGGTGACCAGGACGGCGGCGTCGCGCTCGGCCTCCAGGACGGCGCGGCGCTCGGCGACGGCGTCGGCGACCCGCCGCCGAGCCTGGCCCATCCGGCGGCCGGCGTCGGCCTTCGCCGACGGCGGCAGCGCCCCGATCTCGCGGTTGGCCAGCGCCAGCGGGCTCCGGTCGCCCCCGTGGGCGCGGGAGGCCGCCGCGAGCTCCTCGAGGTCGCCGGCCGCGGCGACGGCCGCGAGCGCGTCGGCCACGGCGCCCTCGACCTGCTCGGCGTCCAGCGGCGTCACCTGGACGGGGTCGAAGTCCTTGTTCGGGGCAGACACGGGGGGTGAGTCTAGGGACCGCCCGCGGACGGGCCGCCCGTCGTCCGCCGCCGCGGAGCACGGCGACGCCTCAGACGTCGGGGTGCAGGTCCGCGGTGGGGTCGCCGGCGGGGAGGGTGAAGACGAAGCGGGCGCCGCCGAGGTCGGAGCGCCGCACGACGATGCGGCCGCCGTGCGCCTCCACGAGGCCGCGCACGACGTAGAGGCCGAGGCCGGTGCCCCCGCGGCTCTCACCGCGCCAGAACTTGGTGAAGACGAGCGGGATGTGGGCCTCGGAGATGCCGGGGCCGGCGTCCTCCACGCAGACGACGAGGGCCTCGGCGTCGCGCGAGGGCACGGCGTCGAGGGCCTCGGAGGCGACGGCGCCCGTCCCCAGGGACAGGCGCACGAGCCCGTCGCCGTGGCGGACGGCGTTCTCGACGAGGTTGGCGAGCACCTGGTCGAGGCGGTCGCGGTCCGCCCAGACCTCGGGGAGCGCCTCGGCGGGCGGCGCGTCGACGCGCACGCGGTCCGGGTCGAGCCCGGAGGCGACCGCCCGCTCGGCGTGGGCGCGCAGGACGGCGCCGACGTCCACGGGCAGCGTCCGCACCTCGAGGCGGCCCACGTCGATGCGCGAGATGTCGAGGAGCTCGGTGATGAGGCGGGTGACGCGGTCGGCGTCGTGCTCGACGGTCCGCAGCATGAGCTGCTTCTGCTCGTCGGTGAAGCGCTCCCAGCGGCGCAGCAGCGTCGAGGTGAAGCCCTTGACGCTCGTCAGGGGCGAGCGCAGCTCGTGCGCCACGGTGGCGATGAGCGCGGCGTGGTCGGCCTCGGCGCGGCGGCGGGCGTCCGTCCCCCGCAGCGCGAGGACCACCCGGCTCACCGGCTCGCCGCGGCCCGGGCGCACGTAGCGGGCGGTCACGAGCACCTCGCGCCCGCCCGGCAGGACGAGCAGGCGCTCGCGGTGCCCGCGGCGGGTGGCGAGGCCCGACCACGGGTCGGTGCAGGCCCACCAGCGCCGCCCCGAGGTGTCCTGCAGGGCCAGCGCGTCGCGCACGTCGCGCCCCAGCAGGTCCGCGGCGCGCAGCCCCAGGCAGCGCTCGGCCTCCGGGGTGACGACGACGACCCGGGCGTCGGCGTCGGCGACGACGAGCCCGTCGGGCAGGTCGCCCGGGTCGAGGAGCACCCCGTCGCTCACGCCCGGGCCCCCGTGGCGCGCGACGTCCGGGGCCGGTGGGCCCGGGCGGCGGCGTAGAGGCAGACCGCCGCCGCCGTCGCGAGGTTGAGGCTCTCGGCGCGGCCGTGGAGCGGCACGCGGACCACGGCGTCGGCGAGCTCGCGGTCGGCCGCCGACAGGCCGTGGGCCTCGGTGCCGAAGACCCAGGCGACCGGCCCCGCCAGGGGGCCCTCGCCGTCGGCGGCGGCGTCCGCGAGGTCGTCGAGGTCGTCCTCCCCCTCGCCGTCGGCGGCCAGCACGGCCGCGCCCGCCGAGCGCAGGCCCGCGACCGCCTCGGCCAGCCCGACGCCCGTGACGACGTCGAGGTGGAAGAGGGAGCCCGCCGTCGAGCGGACGCACTTGGGGTTGTAGAGGTCGACGCTGCCGGAGGTGAGGACCACCGCGTCCGCCCCCGCGGCGTCGGCGGCCCGCAGCACCGTGCCGGCGTTGCCCGGGTCGCGGACCTCGGCGAGGACGGCGACGAGCCGGGGCCGGCGGTCGAGCACGTCCGCGAGCGGGACGTCGACCGGCCGGCAGACGGCGAGCAGCCCCTGCGGGGCGACCGTGTCGGCCATCGCCGCGAGGACCTCGTCGGTGCACGGTCGCACGGTCGCGCCGCGGCGCGCGGCCTCCTCGACGAGCGCCCCGTGCCGCTCGAGGGCCTCCGGCGTGCCGTAGAGGTCGCGGACCGCCCCGGCCGGCACGGCCTCCCGCACCGCCTGCGGGCCCTCGGCGAGGAAGGCCCCGGCCCGCACGCGCGCGGGGCGCCCCGCCAGCCGGCTGACCGACCGCACCCGCTCGCTGCGGGGGTTGGCCAGCACGGCCGTGGCGGGACGCCCCGGGGAGTGCTGCTGGTGCTGGTCGTGCTGGGCGGCGGACGCGCTCATGCCGCCCGCCCGACCCGGCGCCGCTGCGCTCAGGCCGCCGCGCCGGCCTGGGCCGGCACGTTGGCGCGCGAGAGCTCGACGAGCGCCGCGAAGGCCGCCTCGTCGTTCACGGCCAGCTCGGCGAGCATGCGGCGGTCGACCTCGACACCCGCGGCCTTGAGGCCCTGGATGAAGCGGTTGTAGGTCATGCCGTTGGCGCGCGCGCCGGCGTTGATGCGCTGGATCCACAGGCGGCGGAAGTCGCCCTTGCGCGCCTTGCGGTCGCGGTAGGCGTAGACGAGGGAGTGGGTGACCTGCTCCTTCGCCTTCCGGTACAACCGCGAGCGCTGGCCGCGGTAGCCGCTGGCGCGCTCGAGGGTCTCCCGGCGCTTCTTCTGGGCGTTGACCGCCCGCTTGACGCGTGCCACTGAGGTGCTCCTCGTCGTCTCGGCCCGGGGGCCGTGGGGTCCGGGCGGCCGGAGGGCCGCCGCGGGCGTGTGCTCGGGGGGGTGCCCGACCCGCGAGCGGGGTCGAGCCGGTGGGGTCGCTCGCGCGACCGCCGGGGTGCCGGGGCGTCGGACGCCCGCCCCGGCGGGGGCTCAGCGCCCGAGGAGCCGGCGCGCCGTCTTGGCGTCGGCGCCGGAGACCTGGGCGTCGCCGGCGAGGCGGCGGGTCACGCGGGAGGACTTGCCCTCGAAGAGGTGGCGGCGGCCGGCGCGCTCGCGCATGACCTTGCCCGTGCCGGTCAGGCGCAGGCGCTTCTTGGCGCCGCTGTGGGTCTTGTTCTTCGGCATGGCGCCGGATCTCCTCATGCTCGTGCGCGGGCCCCCGGGGTGAGCCCCGGGGGCGGTGGTGCGGGTGGTGCTGGGCGGCCCCGCTGCCTCAGGCCTGCTGGCCCTCGGCGGCCGCGGCCTCGGCCGGCGCCGCCTCGGCGGCGGGGGTGTCGCGGCGGCGGCGCTGCTCGGCGCGCGCCTCGGCCTTCTTCCGGTGCGGGCCGATGACCATGACCATGTTGCGGCCGTCCTGCGTGGGGGCGCTCTCGACCGAGCCGAGCTCCTCCACGTCGGCCGCCATCCGCTGCAGGAGGCGGTAGCCCATCTCCGGGCGCGACTGCTCGCGACCGCGGAACATGATCATGACCTTGACCTTGTCCCCCGCGGAGAGGAACTTCTCGGCCTGGCCCTTCTTCGTCGCGTAGTCGTGCGGGTCGATCTTCAGGCGCAGGCGCACGGTCTTCAGCACCGTGTTGGCCTGGTTCTTGCGCGCCTCGCGCGCCTTCATGTCGGCCTCGTACTTGAACTTGCCGAAGTCCATGAGCTTGCAGACGGGGGGTCGCGCCTGCGGGGCGACCTCGACCAGGTCGAGGTCGGCCTCCTGGGCCAGGCGGAGGGCGTCCTCGACGCGGACGATCCCGACCTGCTCCCCGCCGGGACCGACGAGTCGGACCTCGGGGACGCGGATCCGGTCGTTGATGCGCGGTTCGCTGATGTGCTGCTCCCTAGTCGCGTGCGGCGGCACCGCCGCAGCGAGGGAGGGTCCCCGCGCCGCGGACGCGTCGACGGCGGCGCGCCCACCCGGGGCCGGTCACCCCCGCGCCGCCTCGAGGGCGGCGCGCGGGGGCGCACGCGGACCGGCCCGTCACGGGCCGACCGCGGACCGGACCCGGCCACCTCCGCCGGGACGGCGGGGTCGCTCTCGGGTGGGAGGCTCGGCCTCCGCTTGGCGTCCCGCTCCCCCGGCCCACCAGCAGGAGGGCGCGCAGGAGCGGTCGGTCTGCGTGCCAGGGTAGCAGGCATGGCCCCTGAGACCCCCGGCTCCGCCGGTGACCCCTCCGACCACGCCCCCGACGAGGGGACCGCGCCGCTCGCGGGCGCACCGGACGGGGCCCGCGAGCTCCGCGACATCGCCGAGGTGCCCTCCGTGGAGGTCATCACGACCGCGGCCGTGCACCTCATGAGCGCTGCGGCGGTGAAGTGCGGCCTGGCCGAGGGGCCCGAGGCGCGCGAGCACCTCGACCTGGCCGAGGCGCGCGTGCTCATCGGCGCCCTCGCCGGGCTCGTGACCGCCGCGGCGCCGGACATCGGCAACCAGCACGCCCGCGCGCTGCGCGACGGCCTGCGCTCCCTCCAGCTGGCCTTCCGAGAGGCCTCCGTCGTCCCCGACCCGCCGGGCCAGGGCCCCGGGGAGCGCCTCACCGGGCCCGTCCGCTGACCCGCCCCGCCACCGGGCGGCCCCCTTCGCTTGACGGGTTCCAGACTGGGTGGTCAGGTGAGCCGGTGACCACCCCCGCCGGCGCGCCGACGACGCCCGCTGACCCGACCGCCCAGGAGAACGCCATGTCCAGCACCGCCGCAGACCCGGAGCGCGAGAGCCCCGGCCGCAACGACCCGTCCGCCGGCGTCCAGAAGGCCCTGCTCGGGATCGGGTGGAC
>NZ_JABEMA010000279.1 GCF_013004605.1 Pseudokineococcus marinus | reverse complement strand
GCCGCGCGCCGCGGCGACCCCTCAGAGGACGCCGGTGCCGCGCAGCAGCCGGGCGAGGCCCGCGCCGTCCGGCGCGGAGACCCACGCGTGGTCGGAGTCCTCGCGCGCGGGCGCCCCCTGCGGCGCCGGGAGGCCCTGCGCGAGCACCGACTCCGTGGGCGAGAGGTGCCGGATCGCCACGGCCGCGACGCTCGCGGGCCGCTCCCGGGCGAAGTCGGCGTAGATCGCCTCGTCGTGCTGGCCGTCGTCGCCGACGAGCAGCCAGCGCACGTGCGGGAACTCGTCGGCGAGCCGGCGCAGGCTCCGCTCCTTGTGCAGGCGCCCGCTGCGGAACCACCGGTCCGGCGTCGGGCCCCAGTCGGTGAGCAGCAGCGGCCCGCGCGGGTACAGGTGGCGGTGCAGGAAGCGCGTGAGCGTCTGCGCGACGTTCCAGGCGCCGGTCGAGAGGTACACGACGGGGACGTCGGCGTGGGCGCGGGTGATCCGCTCGTAGAGGACCGCCATGCCCGGGACCGGGTTACGGGCGTGCTCGTCGAGGACGAAGGTGTTCCACGCCGCGAGGAAGGGGCGCGGCAGCGCCGTCACCATGACCGTGTCGTCGATGTCGCTGACGAGGCCGATCTCGACGTCGTCGCCGATGATCCGCACCGGGGCCGCGACGGGCTCGGCGCCGTCGGCGTGGAGGACGACCTCCTGCCACCCGGCCTCGAGGTCGGCCGGGAGGCTGACGTCCACGAAGCCGCCCCGGTCGGTGAGGACCTCGTGGCGCTGCCCGGCCACCTCGACGACGACGGGGGCGTCGCGCACGGGGACGGTGAGGAAGCTCCGCCACCCCCGGACCACCTCGGGACGCTCGCTCGGGCCCCGGCCGTCCGGCGCGGTGAGCAGCAGGCGCCCGAGGACGCGCACGCGCCGCGGCGAGCCGTACCCGGCGTAGACGCTGATGGACGGCTGCCAGCCCTGCTCGAGGGCTCGCCGGCTGGCGCGGCGGTGCAGGGCGTCACCGAGGGCGACGGTGCGGGCGTGCAGGGGCCGCAGGGCGGGGGCGGCGTCCTCCGAGGTGGCCACGCCGGAACCCTGCCACAGGGCCCCGACGGCGCCCCTCGAGCCTGCCGCGCCGCTCACGGACGGGTCACGATCGGGCGGGAGCCCTCCCGCTCCGTCGTGCGCTCGCGCAGGATGCCCGGGTGCCCCGCCCACCCCGGACCCCGCGCACGCCCGGGGGTCCCGCGCTCGCGCGCCCCCGGCTGCTCGCGGGGGCCGTGGCGGTCGCGCTGGCCCTCGTCGCCCTGCCGACGACCGGCCTGCTGCAGCTCCCGGGCGCCCTCGGCGGCGACCTGCGGGAGGGCGCCGCCGCCGGCACCGACCGTCCGGCGCTCGTGCCCGACCCCGTCGTCGAGGCCGTGCCCGACGCCGAGCGCCCGCTCCTCGTCCTGCGGGCCGAGGGCGACGACGTCGTCCGGGCCGCAGAGCTGCCGCGCGCCGTCGCGGGGACGGCCGTCCTCGTGCTGCACGGCTACACGAGCAGCGCGGCCCAGGCCGCGGAGCGCCTCGAGGCGGCCGCGCTGGCCCGCGACCTCGGCGCCGTCGTCGTCCTCCCGACCGGCCTCGGGGAGCGCCCCAGCTGGGCGGCGGGCAGCTGCTGCGGGTCGGCCGCCCGCTCGGACGTCGACGACGTCGGCTACCTCTCGCGACTCCTCGCGGACCTGCGGGCGCGCGGCGCGGAGCGCGCGTACGTCGTCGGCTACTCCAACGGCGGGATGCTCGCCTACCGCCTGGCGTGCGAGCGCCCCGAGGACGTCGACGCCGTCGCCGTCGTCAACGGGACCGTCGCGGTCCCGGCGTGCCCGGGCGCCTTCACGGCCCTGCACCTCGCGGGGGCGGAGGACGACGCCGTGCCCGTCGACGGCGTGGACCTCGTGCCCTTCCTCTTCACGGGCTTCCCGGCCCTCGCCGACCTCCCCGCCCTCGCACCGGCCGCGGACCTCGACGTCCGCGTGCTGCCGGGGGTCGGCCACGAGGTCGCGCCGGGCGTCCCCGCGACGGTCCGCCGCTGGCTCGCGGCGGGACCGACGCCGCCCGCCTAGCCGCCGAGGCCCTCAGGCGGACTTCTTGCGCGTCCGCCGCGCGGGGGCGGCCTCCTCCTCCTGGCTCTTCGCCGCTGTGCCCTTCGACGCCGTGCCCTTCGACGCCGTGCCCTTCGAGGCCGTCCCCTTCGCGGGGGACCGCCCCTTCGCGCCCCCGGACGTCGAGTCCTTCGCCGTCCCCTTCGAAGCCGTCTCCTTCGCGGCCGTCCCCTTGGAGGCCGCCCCCTTCGACGACGTGCCCTCCGCGGACGAGGCCGTCCGACGCCGTCGCGGCGCCGGGGCCTCCTGCGCGGCGTCGTCCCCGGCGTCCTCCGCCGGCTCCTCCGCGGGCGGCGTGCGACGGCGCGAGCGCCGCGGCGCCGGTGCGGGCGCCTCCTCGGCGGGCTCCTCGCCGCGGTCGCGCCGGGCCCGGTCGACGCTGCGCTGCAGCGCCGAGAGCAGGTCGACCACCTGCGCGCCCTCGCCGGACTCCTCCTCGCCCTCCGCGGGCGGGCGCCGCACCTCGCCGGCGCTGATCTTGGCCTCGACGAGCTCGGTGACGGCCGCCGCGTAGCCGTCGGAGAACGCGTCGGGGTCGAAGTCGCCGGCCAGGGACTCCACGAGCGAGGCCGCCATGGTCGTCTCCTGCGGGCGCAGCTCGACCTCGGAGGACAGGACGTCGAAGGACGCCTCGCGCACCTCGTCGGGCCACAGCAGCGTCTGCAGGCTGATGACGTCGTCGCGCACCCGCAGGATCGCGAGCGACTCCCGCTGCCGCAGCGCCACCTTGACGACGGCCACGCGGTCGGTGGCCCGCAGGGCCTCGCGCAGCAGCGTGTAGGGCTTGAGGGCCGTCCGCTCGGGCTCGAGGTAGTACGCCTTGTTGAACAGGACCGGGTCCACCTGCTCCGACGGCACGAACTCGACGACGTCGATCTCGCGGCTCGTCGACAGGGGCAGCTGGTCGAGGTCCTCGTCGGTGAGGACCACCTGCTCGCCGTCCGCCGTCTCGTACGCCTTGGCGATCTCGGGGTAGGAGACCTCCTCGCCGTCGACGCTGCAGACGCGCTTGTAGCGGATGCGCCCGCCGTCGGCCTCGTGCACCTGGTGGAAGCGGACGTCGTTCGTGCCGGTGGCGGCGTAGACCTTCACGGGCACCGAGACGAGCCCGAAGGACACGGCGCCCTTCCAGATGGCCCTCACGGCGCACCCCCTCCCCGGCGGGGAGCCGGCGCCGGGCGGCTCGCCCGGCGCTCGTCCGCCGTGGCGGCCATGATCGTCCGGTGCGCCCCATGCTCGCCACCCCCGCGCGCACGCCGGGTGCGCTCCCCGAGGACGGGCGCACGTGGGCGTACGAGGTGAAGTGGGACGGCATGCGCCTGCTCGCGTCCACCGCGGGCGGCCGGACGCGCCTCGCGAGCCGCACCGAGCGCGACGTCACGGGCGCCTTCCCCGACCTGGCGGGGCTCGCCGCCGCGGGCGAGGACCTGCTGCTCGACGGCGAGGTCGTGGCCCTCGACGCCGCCGGGCGACCGTCCTTCGGCGTCCTCGCGCCCCGGCTCGGCCTCTCGGGCGCGCGGGCGGCGGCGGCCGCGCGCTCCACCCCCGTCGTCTACGTCGTCTTCGACCTCCTGCGCGCCGACGGCCGCGACCTCCTGGCCGAGCCCCTGCGCGCGCGCCGCGCCGTCCTCGAGCCGCTGGCCGCGCGCTGGGAGGGCCTCGACGTCGGCGGGGCGGCGCTGCACCTCTCCCCCGTCTTCGACCACGGCGCCGACGTGCTCGCCGCCACCCGCGCGCAGGGCCTCGAGGGCGGTGTCGCCAAGCGCTGGGACTCCCCCTACCGCCCCGGCGAGCGCAGCCCGGCCTGGGTGAAGGCCGCCCACCGGGCCGCGCGGACCGTCGTCGTCGGCGGCTGGCGCCCGCAGGAGGGCACGCGCGACCGCGTGGGGGCGCTGCTCGTCGGCGCGCCCGACGCCGACGGCCGCCTGGTCTAC
>NZ_JABEMA010000278.1 GCF_013004605.1 Pseudokineococcus marinus | reverse complement strand
AGCGCGGCCAGGCGCGCGCGGGCGGCGCCGGCCGGGCCGCCGGGGCGGGCGGGAGGCATGGCATCTCCGGGGAGGACCGGCGACGCGCCGGGGTGGCGCGCGCACCACCCCTTCGGGGGTGTCGGACGTCCTGATCGGTCGCGGACCGCCGCCCTCGAGCCCGGACGGCGGACATCACCGGAATGCCGCAGCCCCGGTTGCCGCAGCCCGGAACGCCCCAGCCCGGAATGCCGCAGCCCTGGGCGGCGCTCGCCCTGGCGACCCGGTACCGCGCCGGGGCGCCCCCGAGCCCGACGGAGCACCGCCCATGACCGCCGCCCCCCGCACGAGCGACGCCGACGACCCCGCCGGCCCGGCCCGGGGCTCCGACGGCCCGGGCGGGTCGGTGTCCGACGGAGCCGGGCGGGCCGAGGGGGCGCCGACGGGCGGGGCGGCGCGGCAGCGCCGCGCGGTGCCGCACTGGATGGTCCTCGTCGTCGCCGCGACGGCGCAGTTCATGGTCATCCTCGACGTGAGCATCGTGAACGTCGCGCTGCCGTCGATGCGGACCGACCTCGACCTGTCCACCGCCGGGCTGCAGTGGGTCGTCAACGCCTACGCCCTGGCCTTCGCCGGGCTGCTGCTCCTCGGCGGCCGCGCGGGCGACCTCTTCGGCCGCAAGCGCGTCTTCCTCCTCGGCGTCGGCCTGTTCTCCCTCGCGAGCCTCGTGGGCGGCTTCGCGCAGACGGAGGCGTGGCTGGTGGCGGCGCGGGCGGCCCAGGGCGTCGGCGGCGCCGTCCTGGCCCCTGCCACCCTCAGCCTCCTCACGACGACGTACACCGAGCCGGGCGAGCGCGCCCGGGCCCTCGGCGTCTGGGGCGCCGTCGGCGGCGCGGGCGGTGCGATGGGCGGCCTCGTGGGCGGCGTCCTCACCGAGGCCCTGAGCTGGCGGTGGGTCCTCTTCGTCAACGTGCCGCTCGGCGTCCTCCTCGCCGCCGGGGCCGCGTGGGCGCTCGTCGGCTCGACGCCGGTCGTGCGGCGCCTGCGCGACCTCGACGTCCCGGGCAGCCTCACCGTCACCCTCGGCCTGACGTCCGTCGTCTACGGCGTCGTCAGCGCCGAGACGCGCTCGTGGACCTCGGCCGTGGTGCTCGTGCCGATCGTCGTGGGGCTCGCGCTGCTGGCGCTGTTCGTCGTCGTCGAGCGCCACGCGCCGAGGCCCCTCGTGCCGCTGGCCATCTTCCGGCGCCGGGCGCTGTCGGCGGCCAACGGCGTGGCCCTCACCGTCGGCATGGGCATGTTCTCGTTCTGGTTCTTCATGTCCCTGCAGCTGCAGCGCGTCTACGGCTTCGACGCCCTGGGCGCCGGCCTCGCCTTCCTCCCCGCGAGCCTGACGCTCATCGCCGGCTCGATGGCCTCGACCCGCATCGCGCGCCGCACGGGGCCGCGACCGCTCCTCGTCGTCGGCCCGCTCGTGTCGGCCTCCGGGCTCCTGTGGCTCTCGACGTCGTCGCCCAGCGGCACCTACCTGAGCGAGCTCCTCCTGCCGACCATGCTCTCCGGCCTCGGCATCGGCCTGACGATGGTGCAGCTCGCCGCCGCGGCGACGGCCGGGGTGCCGGGCGAGCAGGCGGGCCTCGCGTCGGGGCTCATCAACACCTCGCGGCAGATGGGCGGCGCCATCGGCCTGGCCGTCCTGTCCACCGTGGCCGCGGCGCGCACGGCCGCCGTGCTGGGCACGGGGGACGCCGACGCGGCGGCCTCCGCCGGCGCCGCGGGCGTCGAGGCCCTCGCCGCCGGCTACGACCGGGGACTGCTCGTGGGGGCCGCGATCGTGGCGTGCGGCGCGCTCGTCGGCCTCCTCGTGCCGGCCGAGCGCCGCGCCCGCGCCGACGACGCCCAGCGGGACGGGGCCGGCGACGAGGCCCGCGAGGCCGTCGCCGACTGAACGACCCGCCCCGCGGGGACGCCGCCTCGCTCCCCGACGCCGCCTCGGACGCGAAGGTGACGCCTCCTTCACCCGAGGGACCCCTCCAGACGCGAAGGTGACGCCTCCTTCGCGGGCGTGCCGCCGATCGTCAGGCGTTCGCCTCGCCCTCCGGCGCCCACAGGCTCTGCCGGACGCCGAGCAGCCGGTTGAGGCCGACGCCGACGACGACGAGCAGCACCACGCCCGCGACGACCGTGGCGACGTCGGACGGCGTCGTGAAGACGCCGAGGGCGAAGAGCAGCGTCGTCGTCCCGGCCGGCGGGTGCTGGCACTTGAGCAGGGACAGGACGACGGCGGTCAGGGCCACCGCCCCGGCGGCGGCGACGACGCGAGCGGCTGTCAGCCCCATCTCCGTGACGGGCGGGTCGTCGGCGAGGCCGAAGAGGTGGAGGGCCCCGAGGCCGAGGAGCAGCCCGACGCCGTGCCCGACGAGCACGTTGCGGGGCGCCGACGTCGGCTGGTGCGGGCTCTGCACGAAGAGCAGGAGCGTCGGGGCCAGGCTGGGGAAGAGCAGCGGCTGGCCGACGGCGAGGCCGATGGCCCCGCAGAGCCCGAGCACGAGGAGGGCGACGACGCCGGCGTACGCGGCGGGCCCCGCCTTCGGCGAGCGCTCCCGCGCGGCGGCGAGCAGGTCCGTGCGACGAGGAGCCATGCCCCCACCGTCGCAGCCGGCCGGGGGTCCTCGCGCACGCCGGAGCGCCCGGCCGGCGGTCGGCCGCCGGCCGGGCGGGCGTCAGACGGCCGACCAGCCGCCGTCCGAGGCGAGGACGACGCCGTTGACGTTGGCGGAGTCGTCGCTGAGCAGCCACGTGATGCTGGCGGCTAGCTGCTCGGCCGTCGCGGCGGCGGGGATGTTGGCCTGCATGTACGGCCCGAGCACCTGGGCCGCGTGCTGCGAGCGCATCGGCGCCTCGATGTTCGTGGCCACCGCTCCGGGCGCGACGGCGTTGGTGCGCACGCCCTGGCCGCGGTAGCTCACCGCGGTGCTCTTGGTGATGCCGACGACAGCATGCTTGGAGGCGGTGTAGGCGACGCCGGCGGCCGACCCCCGCAGCGCCGCCTCCGAGGCGACGTTGACGATGGCGCCCCCGCCGGCGTCGACCATGAGCGGCAGGACCGCGCGCGACAGGCGCACGACGGCCGTGACGTTGACGGCGAAGACGCGCTCCCACGTCGCGTCGTCGACCTCGGCCGTGGGCAGGAAGCCGTCCATGATGCCCGCCACGTTGGCGAGAAGGTCCACGCGGCCGCCGGCAGCGGCCACGACCCGCTGCACGCCGTCCTCGGCGGTGATGTCGCCGACGACGGGCACGAGGTCGAGCTCGGGAGCCTCCGCGACGAGCGCGTCGAGCCGGTCGGCGACGACGTCGGCGGCGACGACGCGGGCGCCCTCGCGGGCCAGGCGCAGCGCCGTCGCCCGGCCGATGCCGGACCCTGCGCCCGTGACGACGGCCACCTTCCCGGCGAAGCGCTCGGGGACGAGGGCGGGCGTGGTGGCGGTGGTGGGCGCGTCGGCGGGGATGGACATCATCGTCTCCTTCGGGTCGACCAGGACCGGTCAGCATTACGGTACGCCGTACCGGAAAGGGGGACCACATGGCTCCGAAGGCGCCGCGCCGCGGCCGCCCCCCGGCGACCTCACGGCGCGAGGTCGTGCGGACGGCGCTGCGGCTCTTCGACGAGCGCGGCTTCGAGGCGACGACGCTCGAGGACGTCGCGGCGGCGCTGGGCGTCGGCCGCACCACGGTCCTGCGCCACGTCGAGAGCAAGAGCGCCATCGTCTGGGAGGGCCTCGAGGGGGCCGAGGAGGCGCTGGTCGACGGGCTGCGCGACGCACCGGTGGACCGCCCCTGGCGCGAGGCCCTGCTGGAGGCTCTCGTGGCCGGGCAGCGCTACCCGGACGACGACCTGGAGCTCCTGCGCCTGCGCCTGCTCGTCATCGGCTCCGAGCCCGCACTGCGCGGGGTCGTCGCGTCCGCCGGCACCGCGGGTGACGAGGCGGTCGAGGCCTTCGTCGCCGCCCGCGGCCCGTGGGCCGCGGACGCCCCCGAGCCGCACGCCCTCGCGCAGGCGACCCGGGCCGCGGCC
>NZ_JABEMA010000277.1 GCF_013004605.1 Pseudokineococcus marinus | reverse complement strand
GGGGGACCGCCGCGGCACCGCACCCGCTCGGACCGACCACCAGGAGACCCCCGTGAGCACCACCACCGCCCCGGCCCGCCGCGTCCCCGCGAGCGCCCCGGTGACCGCCCCCACGCCCGCCGCCCCGCAGGCCCGCGACTGGTGGCGGCGCGCCGTCGTCTACCAGGTGTACCCGCGCAGCTTCGCGGACGCCGACGGCGACGGCCTCGGCGACCTGCGCGGCATCACCTCGCGCGTGGGCCACCTCGCCGCGCTCGGCGTGGACGCCGTGTGGCTCAGCCCCTTCTACCCGTCCGCGCTCGCGGACGGGGGCTACGACGTCGACGACCACCGCGCCGTCGACCCGCGCCTGGGCACGCTCGAGGACTTCGACGCGATGGTCCGGGCGCTGCACGCGGCCGGCATCCGGGTCGTCGTCGACGTCGTGCCGAACCACACCTCCGACCGGCACGCCTGGTTCCGCGAGGCCCTCGCCTCGCCGCCGGGCTCGCGGGCCCGCGGCCGGTACGTCTTCCGCGACGGCCGCGGCCCGGGCGGCGACGAGCCGCCGAGCTCGTGGCGGTCGATCTTCGGCGGGTCCGCCTGGCAGCGGGTCGTCGAGGCCGACGGCACCCCCGGCCAGTGGTACCTCCACATCTTCGCGCCGGAGCAGCCGGACCTCGACTGGTCCGAGGAGGAGGTGCGCGAGGACATGCTGGAGACGCTGCGCTTCTGGGCCGACCGCGGCGTGGACGGCTTCCGCGTGGACGTGGCGCACGGCCTCGTCAAGGACGTCGACGGCCACCTGGACGTCCACGTCGAGATCCTCGACACGGGGATCGAGGGCGGCAACCACCCGCTGTGGGACCGCGACGAGGTGCAGGAGGTCTACGCGCAGTGGCGCCGCGACGTCCTCGACGCCTACGACCCGCCGCGCTCCGCCGTCGCCGAGGCGTCGGTGCACCCGGACCGGCGGGCGCGGTACGCCGACCCGCTCGGCCTCGGCCAGGCCTTCAACTTCGACCTCTTCGCCTGCGGCTGGGACGCGGGCGAGATGCGCAGGGCGATCGACGGCGGGCTCGCGCAGATGGCGGCCGGCTCGTCGGCGACGTGGACGCTCTCGAACCACGACTCGGTGCGGCACACGACGCGCTTCGGGGTGCCGCCGCGCGAGGGCGTCGGCTCGCAGGAGGCGGCCAAGGCGTGGGTCACGAGCGACGGCCGCGACCCGGTCGACCTCGACCTCGGGCTGCGCCGCGCGCGGGCGGCGCTGCTGCTCGAGCTGGCGCTGCCCGGTGCCGTGTACCTGTACCAGGGCGAGGAGCTGGGGCTCCACGAGGTCGCCGACATCCCCTGGGAGGCCGTCGAGGACCCCATCGCCGTGCGCTCGGGCGGTGAGGAGAAGGGGCGCGACGGCTGCCGCGTCGCGCTGCCGTGGACGCAGGATTGGCCGACCTTCGGCTTCGGCCCGGAGGACGGCGCGCTGCCGGGCATGCGCCAGCCCGCCTGGTTCGGCGCCGTGTCGGCGGCCGTGCAGGACGGCGTGCCGGGCTCGACGCTCGAGCTCTACCGCGCCGCCCTGCGCCGGCGGCGGGAGCTGACGACGGCCGACGACGCCCTCACGTGGGTCGACGACGCGCCCGGCGTGCTGCACCTCGAGCGGCCGGGCGGCTGGCGGTCGGTCACCAACCTCTCCGAGGTCGACGTGGCCCTGCCGGCGGGCGAGCTGCTGCTCGCGAGCGACCCCGCCGTCGTCGCAGGCGGGGCGCTGCCGCCCGGCACGTCCGCGTGGGTGCGGGTGCCGGGCGACGACGGACGCTGACGGGGCGCCTCCGGGGGACAGGTCCGGTCACCCGTCCGGGCGGTCGCGCGGGCTCCTCGGGTCCTCGCGCCGCCCGGACGGGCGACGGTCGGGTGGCGCCCCCCGGGCGCCGCGACGATCATCGGCGACCAGCGAGCCCGCCGGCCGGCGGGCTCCCGACAGCGCCGCCCCGGCGGCCGGACGGAGCGGGCATGGGCATCGGACTGGGCATCTTCCTGCTCGTCGTCGGCGGCATCCTCGGCTTCGCCGTCGACGCGGACGCCGTGGGCGGCGTGGACCTCAACGTCGTCGGCTTCGTCTGCCTCGCGGCCGGCGCCCTGGCGCTGCTGCTCGGCATCGTGCAGAGCACGCAGCGCCAGCACCGGACCGACCGCGTCGAGTACGTCGACGAGCGCCGCCCGCGCGACTACCCGCCGCCGCGCCCCTGACGGAGCGCGGCGACCCGGCGGTCCTCCCCACCGCAGCCGTCCCGTGACCGTCCGGGGCGGCTCGGCGCCCGCGCCGCTGGCGCGTCGGGCCGAGGGGACGGGTCGAGGGAGGACGGGCAGAGGGGGGAGGCGACCCGGCGGACGGTGCCGGCCGCCGGCACCGTCACCCGCGACGCTCGTCCCTCACGGGCGGGCGCGGGCACGACGAGCGGTCTTGACCTGGTACATGTGCGTGTCCGCCGCGCGCAGGACCTCGTCGGGGTCGGCGCCGGGCGCGCCGACGGCGGAGCCGATGCTGACTCCCACCCGCAGCGACCGGGGGTCTGCTGCGCTGGGTGCGTCCGGGCCGGCAGGGGGGCCGGTGGGCCCCTCGAGCGCCGTCTGCACCGTCGCGGCCAGCGCAGCCAAGCGGTGCCGGTCGGCGCCCGGGCTGACGACGACGAACTCGTCCCCGCCGAGGCGGGCGACCAGCTCACCGGGTGCGGTGGTCGCGGCCAGGCGGCGTGCGACCTCCACCAGGAGGAGGTCGCCGGCGTGGTGGCCGTCGCGGTCGTTGGTGGCCTTGAGGCCGTCCAGGTCGCAGAACAGCACTCCGGCGCCCGGTCCCCCGTCCGCCAGCGCCTGTCCCAGCACGGTCAGGGCGCTGCGGCGGTTGGCCAGACCGGTGAGGGCGTCGGTGTCGGCGTGGCGGCGCAGGCGGTCCTGCTCCCGGCGCTGGTCGGTGACGTCCACGCCCACCAGGGACTCCCCGTACGGGCGCCCGTCCCGGTCGAGCAGGACGTCGACCTGCATCCAGACCCGTCGTCGCGCCCCGTCCCGGGCGACCCAGTCTCCCTCGACGGTGAAGTGCGCGCCGGTGGACATCGCCCGGGTGAAGTCCGCGCGGGCGACAGCACGGTCCTCGGGGGCGACGAAGGTGTCCCAGAAGGGGCGGGCGGCCAGCTCCTCGGCGCTCCAGCCGGTCGCGCGGGTCATGGCCGGGTTGCTCACCAGCACGCGGCCGTCGACGCCGATGACGAGCAGCAGCGCGCGGCTGCTGGTGTAGGCCGCCGTCATCAGCGCCTGGTCGCCGGAGGCGTCGACCGGCGGACTCGTGCTCACCGCGTCCACCTCCTGTCGTGTCGTGTCGGTGCCCCACCCGCTCCGCCGTGCATCGACGCCCACCGCCCCGGCCTGGAGCCCGGCGCTCCTGCGGTGCCGCTCCGGTGCGACGGACCTCCGCGGCGCCGTCACGGGCGACCCGGACGACCCGTCGTGAGCGTGTGCCCGCCGTCGCGGCGCCGCACGCCGCCGTCGGGGCGCCGGCCTGGCGCCTCCGACGGTCCTCGGCAGCCGGAGCGGCGCTACACGGGCGGGGGCCGCAGCCGCTCGCGCAGCCCCGAGGCCCGGGCGGCCGGACGCGAGACGGCGGCGAGCAGCGCCTCGGCGTCGCCGACGACGCGCACGCGCTCGCGCGCGCGGGTCAGCGCCGTGTACAGCGTCTCCCGCGTCAGCAGGGGCGAGCCGGCCGGCGGCAGGACGAGCGTCACGGCGTCGAACTGGCTGCCCTGGCTGCGGTGCACCGTCATCGCGTGCAGGGCCCGGGTGCTCGGCAGCCGCCCCAGTGGCAGGAGCCGCGGGTCCCGGCGGTCACCCACGGCGGCCGCGAGGCCGCCCGCGCCGTCGTCGACGAGGACGGCGACGTCGCCGTTGGACAGCCCGGTGGCCGGGTCGTTGACCGTCACGAGGAGCGGCTCGCCGACGTGGTGGCCGTCCGTGCGGCGCACGCGGGGGACGCCCGCGGCCGCCTCGGCCGACCGCGTCCAGCGCTCGGCCAGCTCGCCCCACCGCCGCAGCCCGCGCGGGCCCGCGCGGAGATCGG
>NZ_JABEMA010000276.1 GCF_013004605.1 Pseudokineococcus marinus | reverse complement strand
CGGGGCGTCCGGCGGGCGGAGCGGTCAGCGGGAGGGGCGGCGCTCAGCCGCGCCGCAGGGCGCCGAGGCGCCAGGCAGCGCGCTCGGCGGCGCCCGTGAGCCGCTCCACCAGACCGGGCAGCGTCTCGTCGGTGAGGCGGTAGGTGGGCCCGCTCACCGTCATCGCCGCCACGGGGGTCCCCTCGGCGCCGAGGACGGGCGCGGCGGCGACCACGAGGCCGACCTCGTGCTCCTCGCGGGTCGCTGCCCACCCCTGCTCGCGGACCCGCGCCAGCTCGGCGCGCAGCGCGTCGGGGTCCACGATGGTCGAGGCCGTGAAGCGCTCGAGCCCGCCGCGCACCAGCTCGTCCACGCGCGCCGCCGGCAGGCGGGCGAGGAAGACCTTGCCCGCCGCCGTCGCGTGCAGCGGGTCGTGCTTGCCGACGAAGTCGCGGCTGGCGAGGATCGCGTCGCCGACCGCCTGGTACACGGTGATGATCTGGCGGCCGTCGCTCACCACGAGGTTCACCGTCTCGCCGACCTCCGCCGCGAGCGCGTCGCACAGCGGGCGGCACGCGCTCACGACGTCGTCGGGCCGGCTGGCGGCGGCCGCGAGCTGCAGCACCGTGCGGCCGAGCCGGTAGGCGCCCCGGTCGGCGTCCTGGCTCACGAGGCCGCGCGCCTCGAGCGTGGCGAGGAGGCGGTGGGCCGTGGCCTTGTGCACGCCCACGTCCGCCGCGATCTCGGTGACGCCCGCGGAGCCCAGCGAGGCCAGTGACTGGAGGATGGAGACGGCCCGCTCGACGGACTGGACCGTCGGCGCCCGGGTGGCCACCTCGCTCTCGCTCACGCGACGACGGTAACCACGGCGCGGGCCCGCCCCGGGCCGTGGACGGGCGCTGCGGCCCGCTCCCGCCCGAGGTGGTGCGGAAGTCCGTGCGCCCCCTTGACACACCTGTGACCTGCTCACATGCTCGCCGTATCGGCAGGAGAGACCGTCGCGCGATGCGAGACGCAACCTCCTCGGCCGAGGGCGTATCCGACCGCCGCACCCCTCGCCCCCGGCGTGCCCCACCCGCCACCCCGCAGTCCGCTCAGCACGAGATGGAGGTGGTCCCCGTGACCGCCGAGCTCCAGGAGTCCAGCGCCACCACGACGAGCGAGCGGGTGCCGGTCGCCGAGCTCCTGCGCCGGCGCCGCCCGGGCACGAGCCTCGAGAGCGCCTTCTACACCGACGAGGACGTCCACGCGCTCGACCTCGACGTCGTCTTCTCCCGCCAGTGGATCTTCGCCGCGGCGGCCGCCGAGATCCCCGAGGCGGGCGACTACCTCACCGTCGACGTGGGCTCCTCCTCGGTCGTCGTCGTCCGCGACGACGACGAGCAGGTCCGCGCCTTCCACAACGTGTGCCGCCACCGCGGGTCCCGGCTGCTCGAGGACCGCGGCTTCGTCGGCAACATCGTGTGCCCCTACCACCGCTGGACGTACGACCTCGAGGGCTCGCTGCTCCACGCGGAGGCGCAGCCGCCGGGCTTCGACAAGACCTGCTTCTCGCTGCGGCCCGTGCACGTGCGCGACCTCGCCGGTCTCGTGTTCATCTGCCTCGCCGACGAGGCGCCGGAGGACTTCGACGCCGTCGCGGAGCTCGTCGAGCCGCACCTGCGGCCCTACCGGCTCGGCGAGGCGAAGGTCGCCGCGCAGCACGACCTCGCGGAGCAGGGCAACTGGAAGCTCGTCATGGAGAACAACCGGGAGTGCTACCACTGCGACGGGCACCCCGAGCTCATCACCGCCTACTTCCCCCTCTTCGCCTACGACGAGGAGGACATCAGCCCCCGCCTCCGCCCCCTGTACGAGCGGTACCAGCGGGCGGCGGCGGACCTGGAGGTCGTCCGCCGGGCGCAGGGGGTGCCGATGGTCGACCACCGCCAGCTCGCCGACCGCGTCGTGGGCTTCCAGCTCACGCACATGCCGCTCGACGGCGAGGGCAGGTCCTTCGGCGCGCACGGCGCCTCGCTCAGCCGCCGGCTGCTCGGCGACGTGCAGGACCCCGTCTTCGGCGACCTGTCGATCCACCTGCAGCCGAACTCGTGGTTCCACGTCCTCGGCGACCACGCCGTCGTCTTCTCCGTCATGCCGACGTCGGTGTCGACGAGCGTCCTGCGCACGACCTGGCTGGTGCACCCCGACGCCGAGGAGGGGGTCGACTACGACCTCGCGACCCTCCGGGCGGTCTGGGACGCGACCAACGAGCAGGACCGGGCGCTGGTCGCCGCGACGCAGAAGGGCGTCGCCGACCCGGCGTACGTCCCGGGGCCCTACTCGATGGTCGAGGACGACGTCGAGGCCTTCGTCAGCTGGTACGTCACCCGGCTGCGCGAGCACCTCGGGCCGGACGCCGTGCCGCCCACCGTCCCCGACGCCCGCTCGGGCGACTGAGCGCCGCCGCAGGAGGGCCGCCCGTGTCCACCACCACCGACGCCCTCGCCGAGGCCGTCACCGTCCCGGCGGTGCACCAGGTCGCGCACCCGTCCACGCTCTCCTGCTGGGGGGACGCCGAGGACGAGTCCGTGCTCGTCTGCCGGCACGTGCGCGACATCAGCCACGACACGAAGAGCTTCACCTTCGCGACGAAGGGGGACGGGCACCTCTTCCACTTCGAGCCCGGCCAGTTCGTCACCCTGCGGCTCACCGTCGACGGCGTGGAGCGGATGCGCTCCTACACCGTGTCCTCGCCCCCCACGCGCCCGTACCTGCTCACCATCACGGTCAAGCGCCAGCCGGGCGGCGTCGTCTCGGAGTGGCTGCACGCCCACGTGCGCGAGGGCAGCGAGCTCGTCGTCCACGCCCCGCTCGGGGGCTTCACCACCGTCCGCCACCCGGCCGACAAGTACCTCTTCCTCGCCGCCGGCTCCGGCATCACGCCGATGATGTCCATGGCGCGGACGCTCGTGGACCTCGGCTCGACGGCGGACGTCGTCCTGCTCAACAGCGTGCGCACCCCGGCGGACGTCATCTTCCGCGACGAGCTGCGCGCCATGGACGCCATCGGCACCCACCTGCGCGTCGAGACCCTCGCCAGCACCGTCCCGGAGGGGGAGCGGTGGCGGGGCCACCGCGGGCGGCTGGACGCGCAGCGCCTCGCGGACCTCGTGCCGGACCTGCGCGAGCGGGAGGTCTTCGTCTGCGGCCCCGAGCCGTACATGCGGATGGTGCGGGAGGCGCTGCTCGCCGTCGGCCACGACCCCGCGCGCCGGCACGAGGAGACCTTCACCTTCGAGGAGCTGCCGCGCGCCGAGTTCGGCGACGGCGTGGCCGACGCCCTGGTGCCCTACGAGCCGACGGACGCCCACGGGCAGCCGCTCGCGGGCGGCGCCGACGAGCCGGCCGCGGAGGAGGGGGCGACGCCCACGTACGTCGTCCAGCTCACGCGCAGCGGGCGCAGCATCGAGTGCGGGGCGGACGAGACGGTGCTGCAGGCCGCCTTCCGCGCCGGGCTCACGCCGCCGTCGTCGTGCAGCGAGGGCGTGTGCGGCACGTGCAAGGCGACCCTCCTCGAGGGGGAGGTGGACATGCAGCACAACGGCGGCATCCGGCCGCGCGAGGTCAGGATGGGCAAGGTGCTGCTCTGCTCCTCGAAGCCCCTCGGCAACCTGTCGATCGAGGCGTAGGTCGTTCGAGGCGGGGCGTTCGAGGCGCAGGGCTCGGGGGCGACGCCCGAGCCGTTCGCGGCTCGCGAGGTCAGCCCGCGAGGGCGGCGCTGCTGCGGCGCACCATCGAGCCCCACAGCCCGAGCGCCCAGGCGTCGGGCAGGGAACGCATGACGCCGCGGCTCAGCGCGCGGTGGGTGATCGCCTGCTCGCTGCCGGCCAGGGCCGCCACGGGGCGGACCTGGCGCGCCCGTCGGGCCTCGTAGCCCCGCAGCGCCGCCGCCACGTCGGCCGTCGCGGCCCCGACCGGGAGGACCGCCAGCGCGGCGGCCAGCGCGTGGGCGTCCTCGAGCGCCTGGTTGACCCCCTGGCCGAGGCTCGGGGGCATGACGTGCGCGGCGTCGCCGACGAGCGTGACGGCGCCCGCGCCCCACACGGCGGGCACGGGAGCGGTGCGGTGGTCCCAGCCCGTGGGGCCGCCCTCCGCCGCGTCGTCGGGGCGGCCGAGCGCCGCG
>NZ_JABEMA010000275.1 GCF_013004605.1 Pseudokineococcus marinus | reverse complement strand
GTCCGCCGGCCACCGCGACGGGTACCCGTCCGCGGCGTGCACCCGGGCCAGCACCTCCGCCGCCGCCCCGACGTCCCCGTCCGTCCGCTCGCGCACCACCACGGGGGGAGAGCCTGCCCCACCGCGCGCGCCGGGCCCGCACCGGCGGGCCGGCCCGGGCCCGCCACGTCTCCGGGCGGTCGCCGGACGGGAAGCCCTCGGGCTCCCGCGCCGTTGCCCCGGCCATGCGCGCGATGAGCTACGACACCTACGGCGATCTCGACGTCCTCCACCCCTCCGAGCTGCCCGAGCCGAAGCTGGCGCCCGGCGCCGTCCTCGTGGAGGTGCGGTCGGCGTCGGTGAACCCCGTCGACTGGAAGCTCATGGCCGGGGGCCTGGACGGGCTCATGGACGTCGTCTTCCCCGTGGTCCCGGGCTGGGACGCCGCGGGCGTCGTCGTCCGCACCGGCCCCGACGTCCCCGAGCTGGAGGTCGGTGACGAGGTCCTCACCTACGCCCGCAAGGACCTCGTCCACGGCGGCACCTACGCGGAGCAGGTCGCCGTCCCCGCCGTGAGCGTCACCCGCAAGCCGGCCGCGATGTCCTGGGACGAGGCCGCGAGCCTGCCCCTGGCCGGGCTGACGGCGCTGCGCATGGTCGAGCTCCTCGACGTCGGCTCCGACGACGTCGTGCTCGTCCACGGCGCCTCCGGCGGCGTCGGGCACCTCGCGGTGCAGGTCGCCCACGCCCGCGGCGCCCGGGTCATCGGCACGGCGAGCGAGCGCAACCACGACTTCCTGCGCGACCTCGGGGCCGAGCCGGTCGTCTACGGCGACGGCCTGCCCGAGCGCGTGCGCGCGCTGGCGCCCGAGGGCGCGACGGTCGTGCTGGACGCCGTCGGCGGAGTCCTCGAGCAGACCCTCGCCGTCCTGGCCCCGGAAGGCCGCCACGCCTCCATCACCGAGCCCTCGGTCGAGGAGCACGGCGGCCGGTGGGTCTGGGTGCGCCCGGACGGCGCGGCCCTCGCGCGGCTGACCGCCCTCGTCGAGCGCGGCCAGCTGCGGGTGGAGGTCCAGCGGACCTTCCCGCTCGAGGACGTCGCCGACGCGGTGCGCCTCTCGCAGGAGGGCCACGTGCGCGGCAAGGTCGCTCTCCGGGTGAGCGACGGGGTCAGCGAGGGCTGAGCGCGCGCACGTCGCCGTCGCGGGCGGCGCCGCGGACGACGCCCGTCGGCCGCGGCAGGTGGGCGACGGCGTCCGCCACCGCGGCGTCGTGCGCCACCACGGCGCCCTTGCCCGCGCGCTTGGCGGCGTACATGGCGGCGTCGGCGCGCGCGAGGAGCTCGTCCGCCGTCGGCGTCGGGTCGTCGGCGCCGAGGTGGGCGACGCCCGCGCTGACGCCCACCCGCAGGTCGGTCCCCGTGAGCGCGTAGGTGCCGGCCAGGACGGCCTCGAGCCGGCGGACGACGGACGCCGCGCCCCCCGACCCCTCGACGAGCAGGGCGAACTCGTCGCCGCCCAGCCGCGCGAGGGTGTCGCCCGGGCGCACGAGCGGGGCCCACTCCTGGGCCAGGTGGAGGAGCAGCTCGTCCCCCGCCGCGTGGCCCAGGGTGTCGTTGACGTCCTTGAAGTCGTCGAGGTCGAGCACGACGACGGCGAGCGGGCGCGGGTCGCGCCGGTGCAGCGCGAGGGCGTGCTCGAGCCGGTCGAGGAGCACGGCACGGGTCGCGAGACCGGTGAGGTCGTCCGTCGTGGCGAGGCGCACCAGCTCGGCCTCGCGGGCGGCGGCCCGCTCGGCGAGGGCCTCGGCGTGGAGGATCTGCGAGAGCAGGCCGGCGAGGACGTCGAGCAGCGCCCGGTGCTCCTCCGCGCCGTCGGGGAGCCGCTCGGGGCTGAAGCCGCAGAGCGTGCCGAAGAGCTCGCCACCGGCGGAGCGGATGGGGGCGCCGACGTAGCCGTCGATGGGGAAGGCCGCGCGGGCGGCGGCCCCGGCCATCGCGACGTCGGAGTCGACGTCGGGGACGACCTGCGGTGAGTCGCCCGCAGCCATGTGCTGGCACAGCGAGGCCGCCCACGGGACGACGGTCCCCTCGGGGAAGTCGTAGGAGGCGTCGCGGACGGCCAGGAAGACCTGGTCCTCGTCGTCGCGTCGCGTCACCGCCCACAGACCCAGGGGCAGCGCGGTGGCGAGGTGGTCGAGCACCACGCGGCACGCCTGCTCGAAGGTGAGCAGGGCGGGGACGCGCCCGGCACCGTCCACGGCCACCTCCTCCTGCAGCGCCGCGTCCTGCGGCTCGCCGGAGCATCGGCAGGGCGGACGCCCTGCTTGAGCGGTCGGCTCACGCGGACGCGCGGCGCCGGACGCCCTCAGAGGTAGGTCCCCGTGAGCGGCTCGGCCTTCCAGCGCCCGTCGGCGACGACCCGCAGGAGGCGCTCGGTGGTGAGGTCGCGGCCGTGGTCGAGGACGGCGCGCCGCACGACCTCCCGCAGGTCCGCCCCGGTGGCGCCCGCGGGCAGGGCCGCGGCGACGGCCGCGGTGTCGACGCGGGGCCGCTGCTCGCCGTCGTCGCCGGCGTCGGCGGCGGGCAGCCGGCCGAGGTAGCGGTCGAGGATGCGGGCGCTCGCCGCCCGGTCCGGCGGGGCCAGGGTGATGGTGCTGTCGAAGCGCGCCGAGCGGGTCACGGCGGCGTCGAGGGCCGCGGGGTCGTTCGTCGACGCGAGGGTGAGGACGTCGGTGTAGACCTCCGTGCCGTCGAGGACGGCGAGGAAGTCGGCGAGGGCCGTGCCGCGCGCGCCCGCGCGCCGGTCCCCCAGGTAGAGGTCGACGTCCTCGAGGACGACGACGCACGGGCCGAGGTCGGCGGTCTCCCGGTACACCTGCCGCAGCACGCTGCTGGCCGCGGCGGCGTCCACGACGACGACCGTGAAGGCGCCCGCCATCTCGCGGGCGACGACCCGCGACAGCGCGCTCTTGCCCACCCCGGGCGGCCCCGCGAGGAGCACGCCGCGGTTCGTGCCCAGGCCCATCTCGCGCAGCACGTCCGCGCGCGTCGTCAGCGCCGACGTGGCGGCGTCGACCTCGGCCCAGACGGCAGCGGGCAGGACGAGGTCCTCGCGCCCGCCGGGGCCGAGCGACGTCGGCTGCAGCTCGAGCGGCAGCCGCGCCCCGGCGTGGAGCACCCGACCGCGGAAGAAGCCCTTGTCGCGCCGCGCCGTCGCGAGGACCTCGTCGACGAGGGCCCGGGCGGCCGCGTGGTCGGCCGGGCGCGCGAGCACGCGCAGCGACGCCGGGTCGGGGTCGAACTCGCTGCGCGAGAGCTGCACGACGACGTCGACGTCCGCCGCCGTGCCGGCCGGGAAGGCGACGGCGGCCGACGTCGGCACGGAGACGTGGTCGCCGTCGAGGTCGATGCGCGTCCACGTCGGGGCCTCGCCGTCCTCGACCGGGCCGAGGACGGCGCTCGGGTGGGCGGCCAGGAGGTCCGCGACGACGGCGCCCACGGACACCGACCGCGTGTGGGTGAGCGCCACCCGCTCGAGCACGAGCGAGGTGTGCGGCTGCCCGAGGTGGGCCTCGACGAAGCCGCCCGCCGTGCTGCTGCTGCCGCCGGCGCCGGTGAGCAGCTGCCCGAGGACCTCGAGCGAGCGCCGCACGAGCGGGTGCTCGCCGTCGAGGGCGGCCGTCGTGGCAGGTGCGTCGGGAGCGGGGGTCGCGGTCGCAGCGGCGGGCGGGGCGGCGGGGGCGTCGTCGGTCGGCACGCGGCCAGTCTGCCGAGGCCCGTCACGGCGACGTGCGTCCATGTCGCCCTCACCGCACGCCCCCACGGGGCGACGTGCGGCCATGTCGCCCTCCGCCCGCGCCGAACCCGCGCCCCCGAGGCGACGTGCGGCCATGTCGCCCCCACCGCACGCCCCCACGGGGCGACGTGCGGCCATGTCGCCCGCGGCCCGCGCGCCCCCCGCTCGGCGGGCAGGATGCGCGGCGTGGACGGGATGCTCCTGCGCTCGGTGCGCCTGGTCGGCGCCCCCGACCCGCGCCGCGCGCGCGACGTGCTCCTCCTCGGCGGGCGGGTGGCCGCCGTCGCGGACGCCGGCGGCCTCGTCCCTCGCGGGCCGGACGGCG
>NZ_JABEMA010000274.1 GCF_013004605.1 Pseudokineococcus marinus | reverse complement strand
CCGCGCCCCGTGCCCGCCGACGAGTGCGTCGCCCTCGGGCTCGCCACCGAGGCGGTGCCCGACGCGGACCTGGACGCCCGCGCCGAGGAGGTGGCGCGCGAGCTGGCCGCCGGCCCCACGGCCGCGCTCGTCGCCACGCGGCGGGCGCTGGCCTTCGCCGCGACGCACGACCTGCCCTCGACGCTGGCCCACGAGGGCGCCCTCGTGGCGGGGGTGGCCCGCGGAGCCGAGCACCGCGCGGCGGTCGAGGCCTTCCTCACCCGCCGGCGGTGAGGCCGGCGCCCCCGCTCCCCCCGGGCTGCGCGGCGACGGCGCGGCCGCCCCGCGCCCAGCAGCCGGCGAGGTGGTCGTCGACGAGCCCGGTCGCCTGCATCGTGGCGTAGGCCGTCGTCGGCCCGACGAAGACGACGCCCGCCGCCCTGAGGCGGCGCGCCAGCGCCGCCGAGGCGGGGGTCGAGGCCGGGACGTCCGCGGTCGTGCGCGGCGCGGCGCGCGCGCCCGGCGCCTCGGCCGCCGTCGCCAGCAGCGCCTCCAGGCCGCCGCTCGCGCGCAGGGCGACCACGGCGCGGGCGTTGGCGAGGACGGCGTCGACCTTGGCGCGGTTGCGGACGATGCCCGCGTCCGCGAGCAGCCGCTGCCGGTCGGCCGGGCCGAAGGCCGCCACGGCGTCGGGCTCGAAGCCCGCGAAGGCGGCGCGGAAGGCCGGTCGCTTGCGCAGGATCGTCAGCCAGGACAGGCCGGACTGGAAGGCCTCGAGGCTCAGGCGCTCGAAGAGCGCCGCCTCCCCGGTGACCGGACGGCCCCACTCCTCGTCGTGGTAGCGCCGGTACACCTCGGGGGCGTCGCCCCAGGGGCAGCGCGCGCGGCCGTCGTCGCCGACGAGCGGGCCGTCACCGGGCGCGCCCGCCCCGGCGGGCCCCTCGCTCACGGCTCGAGCGGCTCGGGGGTGCCCGCCTCGACCCGGCGCACCATGTCGACCACGACGGACCGCAGGCCCAGCCGGACCGGCACGCGCAGCAGCGGCTCGAGCGGGCGCGTCAGGCGCACCGGGGCGACGTGCACGTCCTCGCCCCACACGACGCGGCACGAGCCCGCCGTCACCGGCTCGACGCGGAGCGCGGCGCTGCCGAGGACCACCGACCCGCGCTTGGCGAGCACGGCGACGCCGGCGCGCCCCCCGCCCGCGGGCGCCCCGGCGGTCGGCGGCTCCCACCGCACGACGTCCATGGGGTCGTCGAAGCCGACGCCGAGGACGGCGGTCCGGCCGGTGAACGAGCCGCCCTCCCCCTCGGCGGCACCGGTGCGGAAGACCCGGGTGAGCGGGATCGAGCCGCTCTGCCACGGCCAGTCCACGAGGTGGCGCCACACGACCGGCGCGCTGCGGCGCGCCGGCACCTCCACGACCACCCTCATCGGACCTCCTCGTCGCCGGGGGCCCGGGCGGCCGCCCTCTCGTCGTCGCCGCGGCGACCGCCCCCTCCGCCCTCGGCCGCCCTCCCCTCGGCTCCTCCACCTGCGGCCGGGTCGCGCCACGGGGGGTCGACCGGGTCGGCGCTGCGCAGGAGCGCCTCGAGCTCGGCGAGCCGGGCGTCGCGCTCGGCGACCTCGTCGCGGACGCGGTCGAGCACGGCGTCGACCTCGTCCATGCGGTAGCCCCGCAGCCCGAGGGAGAAGCGGACGCCGTCCACGTCCTCCGCCCGCAGCGGGCCCTCGGGCAGCGCGCGCAGCGGGCGGCTCGTCGTCGGCTCGTCGAGGCCGCCGGGGATGCGGCCGAGCGCCACCGCCGCTGCGCCCCCGGCCACCGCCAGGGCCACGAGGAGCAGCAGGAGCGTCACGGCGCGATCGTGGCAGACGCCCCCGCCGCGCGTCCGCCGGAGGGCCCCGCCCCCTGCTCCTGGGGCTCCGTCAGCCACGTGCGGAGCACGTCCGCGCAGCGGTGCAGGTCCGCCACGGGGCAGCGCTCGTCGTCGGCGTGCGCCAGCAGGGGGTCGCCCGGCCCGAGGTTGACCGCCGGGACGCCGAGGGCGCTGAAGCGCGCGACGTCCGTCCACCCCAGCTTGGCCCGCGGCTCCTCCCCCGTGGCGGCGACGACGGCCGCCGCCGCCGGGCGGTCCAGGCCCGGCCGGGCGCCCTCGGCGCCGTCGGTGCGCACGACCTCGTAGCCGGCGAGCAGCTCGCGCAGGTCGGCCTCGGCCTGCGCGAGCGTGCGGTCGGGCGCGAAGCGGTGGTTGACCGTGACGACGCAGGCGTCGGGGACGACGTTGCCGGCCGTGCCGCCGCGGATGCCGACCGCCTGCAGGCTCTGGCGGAACACGAGGCCGTCGACCTCCCGCTCGCCCGGGTCGTGGTCGGCCAGCAGCGCGAGCAGGGGCGCGGCGGCGTGGACGGCGTTGCGCCCGCGCCAGGGCCGGGCGGAGTGCGCCGGGACGCCGCGCAGGTGCACCTCGACCCGCAGGGTCCCGTTGCACCCGCCCTCGACCGCCGCGGACGTGGGCTCGCCGAGCACGGCGACGTCCCCCGCCAGCCAGTCCGGGTGGGAGGCGGCGAGGCGGCCGAGGCCGTTGAGCTCGGCCTCGACCTCCTCGTGGTCGTAGAAGACCCACGTGACGTCGCGGGCGGGCTCGACCAGGGACGCGGCCAGCGACAGCGCGACGGCGACACCGCCCTTCATGTCGCAGGTGCCCCGGCCGTGGACGACGGCGTCCGCGCCCTCCCCCGTGCGCCACGTCGGCAGGTTGGGGCTGCCGTCCTCGCGCCGCCCCAGGGGCACGGTGTCGAGGTGGCCCGCGACGACGACCCGCGAGGCCCGGCCGAGGTGCGTGCGCGCGACGACGGCGTCGCCGTCGCGCAGCACCTCCAGGTGCGCGCAGGCGGAGAGGGCCGCCTCGACGGCGTCGGCGAGGCGGGTCTCGGCCCCGCTCACGGACTCGACGTCGCACACCGCCTGGAGCAGGTCGGCGAGGTCGGCGGAGAGGTCGAGCGCGGCGGGCGGCCCGGCCGTCGGGAGCGTCGTCATGGGCCGGAGGGTAGGCGGGGGGCGGCGGGCGCCCGGGTAGCCTCGCCCCATGCCGGACGCCCCCGCCGACGTGCCCGCCGACTCGACCGCCGCCAGCACCACCCCCGGGCGCGAGGGGGTGCCCGCGGGCCGCTGGGCCTGGGGCTACGGCCTCGCGACGAGCACCGACGGCGGCGCCGTCCTCGACACCTGGTACCCGGCGCCCGCGCTGGGCCACCCGGGCGAGGACCCGGGCCCCTTCGGCGTCCCCGCCTCCCTGGCCGCGCTGGAGGGCGAGGACCCGCGCCGCGGGACGCGCAGCCACGTGGTGCGCACCGTCGTCGACCTCGACGCCGCCCCGGCCGACGTGCCGGACGCCTACCTGCGCCTGCACCTGCTCTCCCACCGCCTCGTGCGGCCGCACGGCGTCGACCTCACCGGGCTCTTCGGCGTGCTCCCGACCGTCGTCTGGACCTCCGCCGGACCTTGCGCCGTCGAGGGCTTCGAGGAGGTGCGCGGCCGCCTGCTGGCCGACCGCGGCGAGCGGGTCGTCGTGCTCGGCGTCGACAAGTTCCCCCGCATGACCGACTACGTGCTGCCCGCGGGCGTGCGCGTCGCCGACGCCTCGCGGGTGCGCCTCGGCGCCCACCTCGCGAGCGGCACGACCGTCATGCACGAGGGCTTCGTCAACTTCAACGCCGGCACGCTGGGCGCCTCCATGGTCGAGGGCCGGATCAGCGCGGGCGTCGTCGTCGGCGACGGCTCCGACGTCGGCGGCGGCTCGTCGATCATGGGGACGCTGTCCGGCGGGGGCACGGAGGTCGTCTCGGTGGGCGAGCGCTGCCTCCTCGGCGCCAACGCGGGCATCGGGATCTCCCTCGGCGACGACTGCGTCGTGGAGGCGGGCCTCTACGTCACCGCGGGCACCAAGGTCTCCGTGCTCGACCCGCAGGGCGGCGCGAGCCGGGTGGTCAAGGCCCGCGAGCTGTCGGGCGCCGACGGCCTGCAGCTGTGGCGCAACTCCACGACCGGCGCCGTCGAGGCGCGGTCCCGCACCGGGTCCTGGGGCGCGCTCAACGCGGCGCTCCACGCGAACTAGCGCCGGCGCCCGGTCGACCCGCCGTGCCCCGCACCACCGCCGCCCGCCGGGCCGCCGAGCGGCGTCGGCGCCTG
>NZ_JABEMA010000273.1 GCF_013004605.1 Pseudokineococcus marinus | reverse complement strand
GGGTCGGCGGCTCCCGTAGGGTCGGCGCCGACCGACCGGGTCCCGCGCGGGTGCGCGGGACCGTCGCCGCTCGCGGCGGGTTCGGGCCCGGGCGGTGGTCGCCCGCGGCGGGAGGAGGCCGGAGGTGCTGGACAGGTGCGGCTGAGGGAGGCCCTGGCGGACCGCCGCGTGCTCGTGACGGGGGTCACGGGCTTCATCGGCGAGGCGCTGCTGCGGACCCTGCTCGTGGAGGCGCCGCAGACCCGCCCGGTGGTGCTCGTGCGGCCGAAGGCGGGCCAGCCGGCCGCCGACCGCGTCGCCCGGCTGCTGCGCCGCCGCACCTTCGCCCCCGCCGCCGAGGCCGCCGGCGGGCCCGAGCGGCTGCTCGAGCGCGTCGAGGTGGTCGAGGGCGACCTCGAGGACGTGCCCGCCCTGCCGCGCGACCTCGACGTCGTCGTCCACTGCGCGGGCGAGGTCGGCTTCGCCCCGCCGCTGCAGGAGGCCTTCGCCGTCAACGTCGTCGGCACCCGGCACCTCCTCGAGCGGGTGCTCGAGGCCAGCGCCCCCGGCCCCGACCGCGAGGGCCGCGGACCCGTCCACTACGTGCACGTGTCCACGGCCTACGTCGGCGGCCGCCGCCGCGGGCCCGTGCCCGAGGCGTCCGTCGAGCACGCCGTCGACTGGCGCGCCGAGCTCGACGCCGCCGTCCGCCTCGCCGCCCGCATCGAGGAGGACTCGCGCACGCCCGAGGTCCTCGCCCGGTTCAACGCCGAGGCGCAGGCCCTCCACGGCCGGGCCGGGCCCCTGACCGCCGCGGCCGACGCCGAGCGCCGCCGCCGCGAGTGGGTGCTCGCCGAGCAGCGCGAGGCCGGGCGCCAGCGCGGCCACAGCCTGGGGTGGACCGACGTCTACACGTTCACCAAGGCCCTGGGCGAGCGCGTCGTCGAGGAGGTGGGCGCGCCGCTGCCCGTCAGCGTCGTGCGCCCGTCCATCGTCGAGTCCGCGCTCGAGCACCCGCACCCCGGGTGGATCGAGGGCTTCAAGATGGCCGAGCCGCTGATCATGGCCTACGGGCGCGGCGAGCTCCCCGAGGTGCCGGCGGCGCCCGACTCGACCATCGACATCGTCCCCGTCGACCACGTCGTCAACGCGCTCGTCGCCGTGTGCGCGACCACGCCGGAGCCGGGCTCGCCGCAGTACTTCCACGTCTCGTCCGGGGCGCGCAACCCGCTGACCTTCCGGCGGCTGTACGAGCTCGTCCGCGAGCACTTCCTCGCCCACCCCTTCGACACGGGCGAGGGCCCGGTGGACCTGCCGGTGTGGGACTTCCCCGGCGCCGCCCCGGTCGAGCGCCGGCTGGCGCTCGGCGAGCGGGTGCACGCGACCGCGGAGCGCGCGCTCACGTACGTGCCGCGCTCGGAGCGGGTGCGCGGCTGGAGCCGCGACCTCGACCGCCTGGGCCGCCGGCTCGCGCTGCTGCGCCAGTACTCCGACCTGTACCAGCCGTACACGCAGTCCGAGCTGCACTTCGTCGACGACGCGACCCTCGCGCTGCACCGGGCCCTCGACCCGCAGGACGTGCCGGCCCTCGGGTTCGACACGGCCGTCGTCGACTGGCCCCACTACATCCGGGACGTGCACGCCCCCAGCGTGACCAAGCCGGTGCGCAAGCAGGACGAGCTGCGGCGGATGCGGGCGCGCCGGGGCCCCGCGGGCGTGCGCCGCCCCCTCGTGCCCGCCGAGCCGGGCGCCGAGCCCTCGGACGTGCTGGCCGTCTTCGACCTCGACGGCACGCTGCTGACGGCGAACGTCGTCGAGACCTACCTGTGGACGCGGCTGCCCGGGCTCGGCACGGCGGGGCAGGCGCGCGAGGTGCTGTCCCTGGCGCGGAGCCTGCCCTCGATGCTCCTCACCGAGCGTCGTGACCGCGGGGACTTCCTGCGCCAGGTGTACCGGCGCTACCGCGGGGCCGACCTGCGGCTCCTCGACGAGCTCGCGGACACCGTGCTGGCCCCCGCGCTGCTGGAGCGCGCGAGCGACGCCGCCCTGCAGCGCGTCGCGGCCCACCGCGCGGCGGGGCACCGCACGGTGCTCCTGTCGGGCGCCGTCGAGCAGCTGGCCCGCCCGCTCGCGCCGATGTTCGACGAGGTCGTCACGGCGCGGCTCGCCGTCGACGCCGACGGCCGGGCGACCGGGCACCTCACCGCCCCGCCGCTCGTGGGCGAGGGCCGCGCGGCCTGGGTCGTGCGGTACGCCGAGGTCCACGGCTTCGACCTGGCGAAGAGCTACGCCTACGCCGACAGCCACTCCGACCTGCCGCTGCTGCGGGCCGTCGGGCTGCCGACGGCCGTCTCGCCCGACGTGCCGCTGCTGCGCGCGGCCCGCGGCGCCGGGTGGCCCGTCGAGGTGTGGGCGGCGCGCACCACGCTGCCGCGCCGGCTGCGCACCCCGCGGGCGGTGACGGCGTGACGTCGGGCGGGGTCGCCCCCGGCGGGGACCCCTGGGCGGGGGACGAGGAGGTGGACCACGACGTGGCGGGAGGAGACCCGATGAGCGACGACGCGCAGGACTCCCACGAGCGGGCGGTCGCCGCGCTCGAGACCCAGATCGGTCTGCTGGTGCGTCGAGCGCGGGCCTTCTCGACGTCGGTGGCCGCCGAGGTGCACCCCGACCTCGACCACTCGGCCTACGGGATCCTCCAGCGCCTGGCCACGGTGGGCGCGGAGCGCACCACCGACCTGGCCGCCTTCCTCGGCGTCGGCAAGCCGACGACGTCGCGCCAGCTCTCCCAGCTCGTCGAGCTCGGGCTCGTGGAGCGCACCAGCGACCCGACGGACGGGCGGGCCTCCCTGGTCCGGCTGACGGCCGACGGCTCCCGGCGGTTCGCCCGGGTCCGCGAGGACCGCCGGGCCAACCTGCGCCGGCAGCTCGCGCCCTGGGCGGACGAGGACGTCGAGTCGCTCGCCCGCCTGCTCGAGCGCTTCAACGACCTGGGCGCGGGGCGCCCCGACCCGCAGCAGGAGCGCGCGGCCGACTGAGGGCGCGGTCGACCCCGGGCGCGGCCGACCTCGGGTGCGGTCGACCGGGCGCCGCCGTCCTGGCCGACGACGAGAGCCCCGCACCGCCGGGCGGTGCGGGGCTCTCGTCGTCAGTGCCGGCCGAGCGCGGGCGTCAGTGCCCGCCCGACTCCGCGAGGCGCTCGCGGGAGGCCTCGATCTCCTTCTCGGCGTCGGCGCGGCCGACCCAGTGGGAGCCCTCGACGGACTTGCCGGGCTCGAGGTCCTTGTAGATCCGGAAGAAGTGGTCGATCTCCTGCCGGTAGAACTCGCCGACGTCGCCCAGGTCCTGGATGTGCTCGAGGCGCGGGTCTCCCGCGGGCACGCAGAGGACCTTGTCGTCGCCGCCCGCCTCGTCGCGCATGTGGAACATGCCCACCGCGCGGGCGCGCACGACGCAGCCCGGGAAGGTGGGCTCGTCGAGCATCACGAGCGCGTCGAGCGGGTCGCCGTCGTCACCCAGCGTGCCGTCGATGAAGCCGTAGTCCGCCGGGTACCGCGTGGCCGTGAAGAGCGTGCGGTCCAGCCGGATCCGCCCCGTCTCGTGGTCCACCTCGTACTTGTTGCGGTTCCCCTTGGGGATCTCGATCGTGACGTCGAACTCCACGTGCATGCCCTCCATCGGCAGGTCCGGCGCGCCGGGCGACCGGCGCGTGCGCCGGTCCCGCGGTCGTCGTGTGCTGGTGCTCCGCTGCGTAGTGTGGCGCACGCGAGGGCCGGGCCCGTCGGTCGGCGCCCGCCCGGGTGGCCGAGCCGGTCCCCGGCGCCGTGGCGACACCCGGCGCCGGACCCCGTCGTGCACGCGTCGGAGCCGGTGCCGGACGGGTGGCGGACGGGCCGCGGCGCGCCGCGGCGAGAGGGCGGGGCGGAGGTCCGGTGGCAGGTCGTCGCAGCACACCGGGGGGTCGTGGCCGCGCCCGCCGGGCTGCGGGGGCGACGGTGCTCGTGCTGGCGCTCGCCGGCGGCTACGCGACGGCCGACGCCGCCGACGTCGTCCCCGGCCCCCTCACCACGGCGCCGCCGCCGGTCGCCGACCCGTGGCCCGACGCCCCCGGCGCGGTCGTGCCGACGTCGCCGACCGCCTGCCCGCGGGCACGCGGCGCAGCTACGACGACTTCACGCGCTGCGCCCGGTGCGGGCACGTCTTCTGGCGGGGCGCGCACGCCGAGCGCCTCGACGCCCTGCTCGCG
>NZ_JABEMA010000272.1 GCF_013004605.1 Pseudokineococcus marinus | reverse complement strand
TCGAACATGACCGTCCCCAAGCTGCGGCTCCTGCTGCGCGACGCCCGCGTCCTGCCCGCGCTCAACGAGATGGAGATGCACCCCTGCTTCCAGCAGCGGGAGCTCTTCCGCTTCTGCGTCGAGAACGACGTCGTCGGCGCGCGCGTCGAGCACGACGCCGGCGCGGCGCCCCAGGTCGCGCAGCGCGTCGAAGGCCTCGGTCTGCTCGTCGAGCGCGGCGTCCGCCCGGCCGCAGCGCTCGAGCACCTCGGCCAGCGCCGCCCGCCGCTCCTCCTCGTCGACCTCGCGGCGGTCGCCGTCGGGTCCCTCGCCGTCGGCGCGTCGCCGGGCGGCGAAGGCGGCCGACAGGTCCGCGCGAGCGCCGGCGAGGGCGCGCTCGAAGGGCGCGACGGCCTCGTCGCCGAACTCCGCCCGCGCGAACTCCACCTCGTTCGCCGACGCCATCACCGCGTCGTCGACGGCGACGAGCGCCGAGCCCGCCCGTCGCTCGAGGTCGGGCAGCGGCTCCACCGGGGTCGGGGCCGGGGCGGTGCCGGGACCGCGGCGGCGCGCCCGGTCCGAGCGCTGCTCGCGGCGGCCGCGCACCAGGGCCACGACCACGGCGACGGCGACGCCGACGAGCAGGAGCACCACGAGGACCGCGAGGCCTGAGACGCCGCCCGACCCCCCACTGCCCGACCCGTCGGCCTCCTGCGTGCCCGACCCCCCGGTGCCCGCTGACGACGCGAGGGCGTCGGCGTAGGCCTCGACGGCGCCCGCCCAGTCGTCCTGCGCCAGGCGTCCCTCGGCGGCGGCGTTCGCGGCGGGGGCGTCGACGTCCGCGTCGACGACGCTGCCGTAGGCCCGGTCGCCCGTCGCCACCGCGAGGACGCCGTCGCCGTCGCCCAGCTGGGAGATGTCGCCGGTCTGCTGGGCCCACTCCTGGCCGCCGAGGCCGTCGAAGCTGTCGACGAAGACGACGAACAGCTGGACACCGGTCTCGGCGCGCAGGTCGGCCAGGGCCTGCTCCACCTGCTGCTCGTCGCCGGCCAGGGCGCCCACCTGGTCGGTGACCTGCTCGTCGAGCCGCAGGGGGGCGACGGCCGACGCCGACGGCGCCCCGACGACGAGCAGGAGCAGCGGCGCGAGCACCACCGCCAGCAGCTCCGCGGGCAGGGTCCTGGTCGGCAGCGACCGTGCGGTCCGGGACGCCGCGGCGCGCCGCGCGCTCACCGTCCGGTCCACCCGCCGGCGCGCCCGCCCGCCCAGGCGCTCGTCCGCCAGGCGTCGGGGGAGGGCACCAGGACGCCGAGCCGGTCCGCCGGGTCGTCCCAGCGCGAGCCGCTCGCCTCCTCGGGGGCCGGGGCGTGCGCGGCGGCGAGCCGGGCGGCGACGACGGCGACGAGGGCGGCCAGCTCGGCGTCGTCCGGCGCGCCGCGGACCATCCGCAGCACCGGTGCCGCGGGCGCCACCCCTTCGACAGCCCCCTCGGGCGCGGCGCTCACAGCGGGATGTTCCCGTGCTTCTTGGCGGGGAGCTGCTCGCGCTTGCCGCGCAGCGCCCGCAGCGCCTTGACCACCTCGGCGCGCGTGCGCGACGGCGGGATGACGGCGTCGACGTAGCCGCGCTCCGCCGCGATGTAGGGGTTGGCGAGCGTGTCCTCGTACTCGGCGACGAGGTCCGCGCGCAGCGCCTCGACGTCGTCGCCGGCCTCCGCGGCCTCCTTCAGGCGACCCCGGTGGAGGATGTTCGCCGCCCCCTGCGCGCCCATGACGGCGATCTGCGCCGTCGGCCACGCGAGGTTGACGTCGGCGCCGAGGTGCTTGGAGGCCATGACGTCGTAGGCGCCGCCGTACGCCTTGCGCGTGATGACGGTGACGAGCGGCACGGTCGCCTCCGCGTAGGCGTAGATGAGCTTGGCGCCGCGCCGGATGATGCCGTTCCACTCCTGGTCGGTGCCCGGGAGGAAGCCGGGGACGTCGACGAGCGTGAGCACGGGCACGTTGAACGCGTCGCACGTGCGCACGAAGCGGGCGGCCTTCTCGCTCGCGTCGATGTCCAGGCACCCGGCCAGCTGCATCGGCTGGTTGGCCACGACGCCGACCGACCGGCCCTCGACCCGCCCGAACCCGCAGATGACGTTGGGCGCGAAGAGCTCGGAGACCTCGAGGAAGTCGCCGTCGTCGAGCAGGTGCTCGACGACGCGGTGCATGTCGTACGGCGCGGACGCCGCGTCGGGCACGAGCTCGTCGAGCTCGAGGTCCTCGTCCGTCGTCTCGAGGCCGCGGGGGTCCTCGGGCGCGACGACGGGCGCCTCGGACAGGTTGTTGCTCGGCAGGTGCGCCAGGAGGTCCTTGACGTAGGCGATGGCCGCGTCCTCGTCCTCGGCGAGGTGGTGCGCGCTGCCGCTGCGCGCGTTGTGCGTGCGCGCGCCGCCCAGCTCCTCCATCGTCACGTCCTCACCCGTGACGGTGCGGATGACGTCCGGGCCCGTGATGAACATCTGCGACGTGCCGTCGACCATGACGGTGAAGTCGGTGAGGGCGGGGGAGTAGACGTGCCCGCCGGCAGCCGCGCCGAGGATCACCGAGACCTGCGGGACGACGCCGGACAGGTGCGCGTTGCGGCGGAAGATCTCGCCGTAGAGCCCGAGGGAGACGACGCCCTCCTGGATCCGCGCGCCGCCGCCCTCGACGAGGCCGACGACGGGGCAGCCCGTCTTCAGCGCGAGGTCGAGCACCTTGACGATCTTCTCGCCGTAGACCTCGCCGAGGGACCCGCCGAAGACGGTGACGTCCTGGCTGAAGACGGCGACCGGACGGCCGTCGACCGTGCCGTAGCCCGTGACGACGCCGTCGCCCGGCGGCCGGCGGCGCTCCTGCCCGAACTGCGTCGACCGGTGGCGGGCGAGGGCGTCGAGCTCGGTGAAGGAGTCCTCGTCGAGCAGGGCCTCGAGGCGCTCGCGCGCCGTCCCCTTGCCGCGGGAGTGCTGGCGCTCGACCATCCGCGCCGAGCCCGCGTGCACGGCCTCGTCGGTGCGGGCGGCGAGGTCGGCGATCTTCGCCGCGGTGGTGTGCGGCGCGTCGTCGCGGCCGGGGGCGGCGCCGCTCGCGTCGGCTGCTGCGGGCATGGGGAGGGCCTCCGGGGGACGGGCGGCGCCGCGGCGTCCTCGGCCGGCGGCTCGGTCGGTGGTCTCGGCGCTCGGTCCTCGGCGGCGCCCCTGCGCAGGAGGTCTGAGCGCGACGGTCGGCGACTCTAGTGCGCCTACGCTGCCGGGGTGAGCAGCGCCGGGCCCTGGGCGGACCTCGCCCGCCCGCCGCTGCGCGGGGCGGCGCTGCGCTCCGCCCTGGTGCGCCCGGCCGGGCCGCTCGGCCGGCTCGAGGTCGAGGCGGTCCTCGACTCGACGAGCACCGCGCTCGCCGAGCGCGCCCGGGCGGAGCCCGGAGCGTGGCCCGACCTGTCGGTCCTCGTGGCCGAGCACCAGGTGCAGGGCCGGGGGCGGCGCGGCCGCTCCTTCACCACCGCTCCGCGCGCGGCCCTCACCGCCTCCGTCCTCCTGCGCGCGCCCGCCGGCTCCGCCCCGTCCCTGCCGTGGCTGCCGCTGCTCACGGGCCTCGCCGTCGTCGAGGTCCTGCGCCGGCGCGCCGGGCTGCAGGCCGTGCTCAAGTGGCCCAACGACGTGCTGGTGCCCCCGCCGCCGCGTCCCGCCTCGGCGCCGGCCTCCGCCGCGGACGCACCCGCCGCCAGCGCCCCGGCGAAGGTGTGCGGCGTGCTCGCCGAGGTGCTGCCGCCCGGTGCTCCGGCGCCGGACGAGGGCCCCGTCGTCGTGGTGGGGATCGGCCTCAACGTCGACGCCCGGGCCGACGAGCTGCCCGCCGCGGGGGCCACCTCGCTGCGCCTCGCGGGCGCCGCGACCACCGACCGCGACGTGCTGCTGCGGGCCCTCCTGCGCCGCCTCGCCGAGCACTGGCAGCGCTGGGGCGCCGCGGCGGCCGGTGGCGGCCCGCTGCCCTCCGGCCTCACCGACCCCGTCCGGGAGGTCTGCTCCACGCTCGGCGAGCGGGTGCGGGTCGAGCTGCCGGGCGGCGCGGCGTGCGAGGGCGTGGCCGAGTCGCTGGACGCCTCCGGGGCCCTCGTCGTCCGCACGGCGGACGGGCCGCGCGCCGTCACGGCCGGCGACGTCGTCCACCTGCGCCCGGCCGGCGGCGCCCCGGCGCCCGACGGCG
>NZ_JABEMA010000271.1 GCF_013004605.1 Pseudokineococcus marinus | reverse complement strand
GGCGCAGCGGCTGCAGGACGCCGACGGCCGCCTGCGCCGGCTCGAGGACGAGGTGGGCGCGCTCGCCGCGGTGCTCGAGGACCGCGGCGGCGCCGGTCTGGTCGAGCAGCTGGCCGAGGCGCGCGCGGAGCACGACCGGCTGCAGCGCGAGCAGGTCGCCCGCGACCGGCGCGCGACGGCGGCGCGCACCCTCCACCTCGCGCTGCAGGAGGCGCGCTCGCGGGCCCACGAGGCCTACGTGCAGCCGCTGCGCGCGCAGCTCGAGCGCCTGGCCGCGCCCGTCTTCGGGGCCGACGTGCAGGTCGAGGTCGGGGCGGACCTGCGGGTCGCCTCCCGGACGCTCGGCGGCACGACCGTCCCCTTCGACCAGCTCTCCGGCGGGGCGCGCGAGCAGCTCGCCGTCCTCGGGCGGCTGGCCTGCGCCGTCCTCGTCAGCGGAGGCGCGGGGGTGCCCGTGCTGCTCGACGACGCGCTCGGCTACTCCGACCCGGAGCGCCTGGACGGCATGGCCCGCGCGCTGGCCGCCGCGGGGGACTCGTGCCAGGTCGTCGTCCTCACCTGCGTGCCGGAGCGCTACCGCCTCGTCGCGGGCGCCCGCACGGAGCGCCTGCGCGGCTGACGCCGACGCCTGCCGGTCGGGCGCCGACGGGTGGTCCGCGCTCGCGCGCCGGTGGCGCAGGTGGTCGGATCGCCGCAGGGGCACAGGTGGTCGGATCGCCGCAGGGGCACAGGTGCGGCGAGAGCGCGGAGAGGGGTGGGGCAGGTGGGTGACGAGGTCTCGGGCACCGTGACGACCCCCGAGGGGCGCCGCCGGTACCGCGAGCGGCTGCGCAGCCAGCTCGGCGTGCTGCGGCGCCTGCTCGACGACGGCGCGTTCACGACCGACGACACGATGACGGGCATGGAGGTCGAGCTCGCGCTCGTCGACCCCGCCGCCCGCCCGTCCCGCGCGAACCGCGACGTGCTGAGGACGCTGGCCGACCCGGACGTCACGACGGAGCTCGGGTCTCACACCATCGAGGTCAACGTGCCGCCGGCCCGCATGCAGCGGGACGGCGCCGTGGCCCTCGAGGAGGACCTGCGCGCCCGGATGGAGGCCGCCGACGCGGCCGCCCGCGCCCACGGCGCGCGCGTCGTCATGATCGGCATCGTCCCGACGCTGCTGCCGGAGGACCAGCGCGAGGGGTGGATGACGCGCTCGCCCCGCTACCGGGCGCTCGACGAGGCGGTGCGCGCGCAGCGCGGCGAGGACCTGCTCCTCGACATCCGCGGCGAGGACGAGCGGCTCCTGGCCCACTCGCCGTCGATCGCCCCCGAGGCGGCCTGCACCTCGGTCCAGCTGCACCTGCAGGCCTCGCCCGAGGACTTCGCCGCGGTCCACAACGCCGCCCAGCTGCTCGCGGGGCCGCAGGTCGCCCTGGCGGCCAACTCGCCCTTCTACGCCGGCCGGCGGCTGTGGGACGAGTCCCGCCTGCCCGTCTTCGCGCAGGCCACCGACTCGCGCCCCCCGGAGCTCGCGGCCCAGGGCGTGCGCGAGCGCGTGCTGCTCGGCCACGAGTGGACGTCGTCGGCGTACGCCCTCTTCGAGGACTCCGTCCTGCACTACCCGCCGCTGCTGCCCGAGCTGGCCGAGGAGGACGCCCTGCGCGTGTTCGCGCGCGGCGGCGTCCCGCGGCTGGCCGAGCTGAAGATGCAGAACGGCACCGTGTGGCGCTGGAACCGACCCGTCTACGACGTCGTCGACGGCGCCCCGCACCTGCGCGTGGAGAACCGGCTGCTGCCGTCGGGGCCCACCGTGCTCGACATGGCCGCCAACGCGGCCTTCTGGTTCGGGGCCGTGCGCGCGCTCGCCGACCGCGACCGGCGGCCCTGGGAGCGCGGGGCGCTGCCCTTCTCCATCGCGCGGGCCTCGCTGGACGCGGGGGCGCAGCGCGGCCTGCGCAGCACGCTGTGGTGGCCGGACGAGCGCACGGGCCGCGCGGAGGAGCGCGACGCCGCCGACCTCGTCCGCCGGACCCTGCTGCCCCTCGTGCACGAGGGGCTCACGAGCTGGGGCGTGGACCAGGGCGCCATCGACCGGTACCTCGGCGTCCTCGACGAGCGGGCCCGCACCCGGCAGACGGGCGCCCAGTGGCAGCACGACGCCGTGGCCGCCGCGGAGGGCCGCGGCGCCGACCGGCACGAGGCGCTGCACGGGATGCTCACCCGCTACGCCGAGCTCATGCGCGACGGCGGCGCGGTGGGCGGCTGGCCGGCGGGCTGACGCTCCTGCCGGCCTACCCGAGCCGCGCCGGGAAGCCGCCCGTGGCGACGGGGCTCCAGCGCGTGGGCGTGACGCGGATGAGGGCCTTGCCCTGACGGACCATGGCCTCGCGGTACTCGTCCCAGTCGGGGTGCTCGCCGGAGATGGACCGGAAGTAGTCGACGAGCGGCTCGAGGGCCTCGGGCAGCTCGAGGAGCTCGGCGTCGCCGTCCACCTGCATCCAGGGGCCGTCCCAGTCGTCCGACAGGACGACGACGCTGGCGCGGCCGGTCGCCCGGACGTTGCCGGACTTCGCCCGCTCGGGGTAGGTGGAGACGACGAAGCGGCCCTGCTCGTCGACGCCGCAGGAGACCGGCGAGGCCTGCGGGCCGCCGTCGGAGCGCCGGGAGGTGATGAGCAGGACCCGGTGGCGCGGTCGCGCGAACGCGAGCATCTCCTCGCGGGAGACGGTGGTCGAGGTGGCGATCTGCGGCATGGCGGCACCGTACCGAGGCGCCGCCCGCCCCTACCGTCGTCGCGTGCGTGGACCGGGGGAGCCGCTGGCCCGACCTCCGCGGCGGGTCCTCGTCGCGGGCACCTCGGGCGCCGGGAAGACGACGCTCGCGCGGGCCCTGGGCGCCGACCTCGGCGTCCCGCACGTCGAGCTCGACGCCCTGCACCACGGCCCGGGGTGGGTGCCGCGACCGGACTTCCGCGCCGACGTCGAGGCCCTCGCGGCGGGGGACGCGTGGGTCACGGAGTGGCAGTACGGCGCGGTGCGCGACCTGCTCGCCGCCCGCGCCGACCTGGTCGTGTGGCTGGACCTGCCGCGCCACCGCGTCATGCGGCAGGTCGTGCGCCGGACGGTGCGCCGCCGCCTGCGGCGCGAGGTGCTGTGGAACGGGAACGTCGAGCCGCCGCTGCGGACGGTGCTCACCGACCCCGCGAACATCGTCCGGTGGGCCTGGACGAGCCACCACCGCGGCCGCGAGCGCGTCCTCGCCCTCGGCGCGGACCGGCCGGACCTGCCCGTCGTGCGCCTGCCCTCGCACGCGGCGGCGCTGGCGTGGCGGCGCGGACCGCTCGCCGACGTGCTGGGCCGCCCGGCGTGACGGCCGGACCCAGGAGGGGACGTCCGTCGAGGGCACCGGGTCAGGGGCCGGCGTCCCAGAGATCGCGGTAGTAGGCGGTGCGCGCGTCGTCCCGGGCGACCCCGTAGGCCTCGAGCAGCAGGTCCTCGTAGCCGGGGCCGACGTTCCAGGCGGTGCTCCAGGCGGCGACGGCGAGGTCCGCCCAGCGGTCGGCCACCCCGAGCGCGCCGACGTCGACGTGCGCGGCCCAGGTGCCGTCGTCGGTGAGCAGCGTGTTCGGCATGCACGCGTCGCCGTGGGCGACGACGAGCCGGTCGACGGCGGGCGGGTCCCCCAGGCGCTCGCGCACGTCCGGCGCGACGTCCGGTCGCACGCGCGCCAGGCGGTCGGCGACCGACCACGAGAAGGGGCACTCCTCGACCGGCAGCGCGTCGTGCAGCGCCCGCAGCCCGCGGCCGACGGCGGTGACGGCCGCCTCGGGCTCGGCCAGCCACCGCGGGTCCACGGCGCTGCGGCCCGGGACGGTAGCGGTGACGAGGACGTCGCCCTCCTCGTCCGCCGCGACGGCGACGACGGCGGGCACGGGCGTGCGGCCGGCGAGCCACCGCAGGCGCTCGACCTCCGCCGGCAGGTCCAGCGCGGCGGCGCCGCGGGGCGCCCACTTCACGTGCCGGGCCGGCCCGTCGTCCGTCGTCCGCCACGTCGTGCCGTCCGCCTGGTTGCGCCACACCGCCTCCAGGAGGCGGCCGGGCAGCAGCGAGGCGACGAGCCGGGGCACCGGGACCGGCTCCGTCGGGACGGCCGCCACCGGCGGACGGCCGGGAGGACGGGCGGGGGGAGGGAC